>JAFEBT010000004.1 GCA_018242545.1 Pseudomonadota bacterium | reverse complement strand
GGAGGAGTTATGATCTGTTTCTCTAAAAAGTCAATTTTTTCAATGTCTTAATTATTTCTTATGTCGAACTGACCTTATTTAGATTTTTTTGGGCGTCAGGAAGAATTGAAAGATTTGGGTTTATGAAAAAAAGCTTTTGGAACATGAGAATTTTTCGTCTTTATCAGGATTTTTGTACTTGAAAGCCATATTTTCAGCATTCATGTTTAATGCTACTCTTAAATTTTTTTAATTTCCTTAATCTCGATTTCTTAATGTTCCCTTAATCACCCATGGCTTCTTTGAGTTTGCTGTTTAATGCATTAAGAATTGAATTAATGACAGAACGCCATATCTTTTCTTTTTCGAGCAGTGTCGCATTTTCAGGATAGGTCTGGGAGCGGTTGGTCCTGACTTCTAAATATTTTTGCCTGAATCCACGGTCATTCTGAATTGAAATCTTAAGAGCAATAGCGCCTTCTAACCTTCCAGCTTGCTCTCTTGTTAGAAGTGTTCCAGGTTTTTTTTCTAAGAGGACATCTTGACCCACCACTTCATCAAACTCAATAAGTGCATGACCCTGTGAAGATGTTGTTTTAAAGTGCGCGCGCGCCCAATTTTCAAGGGCTTGCATTAGTTGATTTACATAGATATTTGTTGTGAGCTCACTGTAAGTTGATTTAAATTCGATGGTTCTTGCATCTAAAGAAAAGTCTATAAATTCTTTTTCATTGAGGGATACTTGAGGCCCCAGATTGGGTGTATTGCAGGCAGTCAAAGGAAGGCATAAAAAAAGGCAAGGGAATAATAAATGTCTCATAATGGTTCTCCTTTAAATGTATTCTTCATAGAAGAAAGATATACAATTTCAGCGGGAGAAGAAAGATTAATTTTATTTAATTTGCAGGCTTGTTGGAGACGTTTGTTAAACTCAGATTTGACATTGCCACTAATATAAACACCAGATTTAAACCTTCCATCAATTGCAATTTTTAATCCATCCATCCTTTTAATGCCCCAAATCGTTGCTTCACTTAATACCATATCCTTTGTTGTGGGGTCTTCCATCATCTCTTTTAAAACATTTTGAATGGTTGTTGAAACCAAATTCAGATCTTCACTTTCTAAAACTTCGACCTCAAAAGAGCAAAATGTATACTCTTTGGAAAAGTTTGAAATAATTTCCACTTGACTGAAAGGAACAATGTGAATGGCACCTGTGTCAATGTCTCTGAGCTCAACATTTCGAAGCGTTAAGTTTTCAACAACACCTTTACAGTTTCCAAGGAGAACAACATCACCAATATTTAAAGATCCATCTAAGAGAATATTAAGACCGTTTATAAAATCTTTTACAAGGCTTTGTGAACCAAAACTTAACGCGAGCCCAAAAATACCAAGACCCGTTAAAAGAGGCGTGGTATCAACACCGGCCTGTGCAAGCATCATCAGCAATAGAATAGAACTTAAAATCCATCTTAACCCATTTTGAAAGACAGGCAAGATTGTCCGAAGTCTTTGCATCTGAGCATTTTTTTCCCGTTGTGACCCTTTAAGTCTTTGTGAAAGAGACTGAAGATATTTTTCAAAAAGCGCTTCTGTTAATTGCCAGATTAATATTCCTAAGATTAAAGTAATACTGATATCAATTGTAATGTTTAATGATTTTGTTTGAAACGTTTCATCAATCCAGCCAATAAGATCACATTTCCAAACTTTTCCAATAAGAACAAAGCCTATCCCATAAAAAAAGGCATGAAAAAGCCATCCCATAAAATGAAGTGATTTTGTAATATGTCTTGAATAAATCGGATCGAATCGGCTCAAAAGAGAGTCCGTATCTGTCCATAATTTTAAAAGAAAATGCCATAAAAGAAAGCTTAATTGAATGAGAATAATAATAAGAAATGAGGAAAAGATGCGGATGAAAAAAGTTCTTGTATCTTCTTTAAAGGTCCATGAAAGATAGATAAAGAAGCCAGATCCGATGACAAAAAGATGGCAATGATCTGCTAAAAATTGAAAAAAAGGTGACGTTAAATGAAATCTTTGTAAGATGTTTTTTTGTTTAATCCAGGTGTCAAAAGCAGGCCGCAATTTTAAAACAAAATTTGTGAAAAGAGAAAAAATAATAAATCCAAGAATTCCAAAAAAAATCCCCGATAAGAGGGAAGGGACCTTTGCATATTTAAGCAGGACATTTAAGGCAATAAAACTCCATATCCAATAGATAAGAGAACGCAAGGGAAGCGTAAGAGAAGAAATAAGTTCTGAAGAAGGCTTTGTCCTATCAAAATAATTTAAGGAACTTAAACAAATCCATAAAGCTGTTATTAAAGTAATAAAATCAATAAAAAAAGATCTAAAAAAAGTGTTTTCAATAAAAAGGCTTAAAGAAATAAATCCTATAATAAAGAAGGAAAGGGGGGATAAAAATATTGATCCAAGAGAAGACCAAAGGGGCGGAAGAGACTTAAATCTTTGAAAAACTTTTTTTTGAATAAAAGAGATGAAAAACGCTGATAAAAAAGCAATAAAAAGACTTACTATAATTTTATAACTGAGCATACCTACTTTTTTTAAAATATCTTTTTTATTGTTTTGCTCGATTATTGTATTGAGATAACCTGGAAGTGCCGCAATTTTTTCAACATAAACAACAATCTCTGACGTTCGAAGGCGCACCGCCTCTGAAAGATGAGAAAAGGTATTGGAAAGCCATGGATTATGTTGTATGGAAGAATTAGAATGCGTCGATTCAACCATGGATAATCCTGCTGACTGAAGAAAATTTTCTTCAGGGTTTCCATGAGAAGGGGCAGTAAAAAGGCTTATTACAATGAAGACAGGAACGATAATGCTTAAAAATTGCAAGCTTTTATTTAAAATGATCAAATTTGGTTCTCCTTTTATTTTTTTTAACAATACCATATAAGATGATGAATGGAAAGCATTCACCTTGTTTGAGGAGTCCTTTTATTTCGTGTTTTTTAATTTAAAATAAAGATCTTATGAAAACTCTCTTTTTTTGAGAGAAAAAGAATTTTTAAAGAAGGAAGATTATCCTTCTTGAGAAAATTTGGGAAAATTTAGAAATGAAAAAAAGTTCTTGAATAAAAATTGGAAATAAAATCAGGCTGTTGCTCCAATTAAATATAAAATAAGATTGAAAAAAACAAAATTTATATTATTTGTTTAATAAGCTCATATTACATTTATTATTTATTAATAATTCATTATGGAAATTTTTAATCTAAAGGCATAACATGAAAAAAATTATTTCAAAAAGAAATTTAATTCGTCCTTTTATATTATTAGGAGTTCTTGGGGGAATTTCTTTATTTTCCTCTCAAATTTTTAGTATGGAAGAAGCTGCTGTTGATGTTGATTCTATTGATGGCGGTCGTTCTACTTCGCCTGTTCTTTCTTCTCTGCATAAAAATATAAATACAAAATTAAATGAAGATCTTAAGAATGCCTTGAAAGCGCTTCCTCAAGATGTAAAAGATCTTATTATAAGTAAGGAGAATGGCCGTCTTTTTTGGAAAGTAGCGGATCAATATTCTAGTGTTTCAACAAAAGCCTGGTTGGATGCTATGGGGATTCTTGCTTGTAAGGGAAATAGAAAGCAAAAAGAACATGCGACACGAGCGCTCGTAAAAATTTTAGAGGAAGAACAACACCCAGATTTTCCAAAATTAGAAATTACAACTTTCTTGCTTGAAAAGATGGGTGAAAGTCTGCCTCAATACAGACAAAGTTTGGAAAGAACTATACAACAAGGTATGAGAAACTCTACCTATCCTTTGAAAAAACGTTCAGAATTTGCTGAATTTCTTTTCTTAGAAGGTTCCCAAGAGGCATCGTCCGAAGCTGAAACCTTTTTAGGAGAATATTTAACGTATCCAGATGATTCTTTTTCTTTTGAAGAGCGTGTAAGCGTTCTTAGAACAATAATGGATAAAGGAAGAGTTGAATTTGGAAAAGTAAAATTAAAGCAAGTTATTAGAAATGCTCTTCTAGCAGGCAAGAGCTTTCAGGACTGTCGAGCTTCGCTATGGGGATTTCGCTTAAAAAAAGCGAAAACGGCTTTAAGTGATATTTATTTAGAAATTGCACAAGAGGAAGGCCCTTCTTTTTCTTCACAAATGCGTTTTAGTTTTGCAGCTGACGTTTTAGAAGTACAGAATCCATATTCATGGATGTATAGAAGGCATGAGGGAAGTGAAGAATTTAGTATAGAAGAGAGGACGTCTTATAGCGAGAAGGTCTTTGCGATTTTGTTTCCCTTTTTTTCTGATGAGAGCATTCCTTTAAAAGATCGATTGCATATCGCCGACAAAATGTTATATCAAGAGGGCTTAATCAAAGAAAGAGGATATGACTTTTTATTCTCTCAGGCTAAAAATGAATCTTTGCCTCCTTTAGAACGTTTAGAAACAGCTAGGAAACTTTTAAGCCTTTGCAAGGCTGATAAAGAGGAACGCGAGTATCTGTTTGATCTCTTGGAATCTTTGGTGCAGAGTGTTGAACCGTTGCAATCTCTGAAAGAGTTCACTGAAACAATTAATGGCCTCAGTTTTCAGATGGAATCTTTGGATCAAACAGAGAGAGATCTTAAAAGAGATCGTTTGTATGCTCTTCTTTCTTCTAAGGCCCAAGGTTTAGAGGCAACACAAGATGTTATAAATGCGCATATATCGATTGCTCGGAATGGTCCTCCATCACAAAAAGAAAAGGCTTGTGACCGCCTTTTAAGTTTTTTTCAACAAAGTACACTTTCTTCTGAAAATCGATATTATCTTCTGAAATGTATTGTCGAGAACGGAACAGAAGACCAAAGAAAAGTGGCTTATCCGTATCTTTTAAATGATGTCAACAGTCTTCCTTTAGAAAAGCAAATTGATTTGCTCAAAATGGTTGCCGGAGCAAATCAAGGAGAGCAAAAAGAAGATGCCTTGAGACGTCTCTTCATAATTGCTCAAGACCCTGCCTTATCTCTGGACATGTATTTTGGCATCATAAGGTTTTTTGTATGGAAAGGCTCCCAAGATCAAACAAAAACAGCATTTACATTATTCGAAAAACGGTTGGAGGGTTTGAAAGAGGCCTCTCAGCTTAAGGCGTGGCTTTTTGAGTTTGATAACTATCTATCGAATAAAAAATATTCTCGAGAACGTGCTTCAACATTGGTTTTATCTTTTTTAAACTCTTTAGGGGATGAGGCAAGAAAAACGCTTTCTTTTGAAACCCTTCAAAGGGCAATTGGCCTTATGGAAAGTTCTAAAGTACAAGAGGATATAAACCAAGGACATGCTTTTATGCTTTCTTTTATGGAGGCAGATAACACCCTAAAAATGGTTGAGTCTCTATCAGACGAATATAAAAGATTTTTGAGTAATGTTCTTGAGGGAAAGCATGCAGAAAATAAAGAGCGTGCTTTTAACATCATCTCTTCTTTCCTTGAAAATAGAGTTGCAAATTCAAAGTTTCCTAATGAAATTCATCGTTTTTTTGGATGGGGCTCCTCTTCTGAACATCGCCAACGTGCTGAAAGAATTATATTTCCTCTTCTTCAAAATTCTCAAAATTTATCCCCTGATGATCTTATTGACGCTGCGCGGTTCATTTTTTACGGAAATGAGCCAGCTCGAAGAGAAATCGCTAAAAATGCTTTAATAGGCTTAGCTCGAAAAGTAAAAAGTTCTCCTTGCGAATATTGGCGAATTGCAGAGATTTTTGGAAATTTTGGACGTGGTGATGAAGAAGAGGTATATCCAAATGAAAAAGAAGAAATATGCACGGGGCTGATGTCTTTCTTAGGCGGAGAGGAAGATTCAAGGATTTATACCTATGTTGCTCGTCATGGATCTAAAAGTCAGAAACATGAGGTCTGTGAACGGATTCTTTTACGAATGACATCTTCTCAATCTGTAAAAGATTTGAAAGAAGATGCGTATACGATTGTATATCATGGAAGCCTTGCACAACAAGTTAATATGTTGAGTCTTCTTTTGAAGCATCCTGAATTTTCTTATAACGAATGGGGAAGTTTTTTTTATAGTTCATATGAGTATAGTTGGGGTTATGATAATCAGGATGCCGCTCGTAAATCAGCCCATCAAAAACGTTTAAAAACAATAACAGAGGGTCTCATAGACGTGCTTGAAAACTCAGAAGATGAGATTTCTTTGGAAAAGCGTGTCAAATGCATTTCAAGATTTGCATGGAGGGATGATTTTAATAATCGTGTTCAGGGTTTCTTAGCCGCAACTCTCGAAAAGCCTGGTCAACTCCCTTGCGAGATTTTAAAGGAAGCTGCTCACCTAATTATAAGAGACCAGTCCGCTGAGAAGGACCATTGTGACATCGCGAGCAACTATCTTCTTTCTTTGATGAATAAAGCTACATTTTCTTTAGAAGAACGCCTTGAAACGGCACGTGGATTAATGAAGCGCGACTTTTGCTATCCCTCAGAACAAGCAAGAAAAGAAGCGAAGGCATTTTTAGTGCTTGCTTTAGTGAACGATGCAATATCCTTAGAAGAGCGTAAAGAGATTGCGCTTTCTTTGCTTGAAAGAGAAAATGGAAGAACCCCAGAAGAGCAAATTTGTGTATTTTTATTATCCTTTTTAGCGCATTCTGAGAGTACTCTTTCAAAGGAAGCCCAGGAAGCGCGCATAAGAATTGCAAGAACAGTTATTAAATTTGGAACAGAAGAGCAAAGCAAGCAAGCAAGCCAAATATTATTTAGAGAGAACATGGGGTACCTGGAGGGCCGAAGCCCCTATGATTATATTAATATGTTAAGAGAAGTTTTCCATAAAGTCACGTCGGAAGAGGAAAAAGCAAAAGCGGGAGAAGCAGTTTTTTCTTTTGTTCAAGATCCTGAAATAAAAAATGATGGTTGGTACAAAAATAATGCTATTGAGCTTATTTTCAAATATGGTGTGCCCCGGCATAAAGAACAAATGTGTGCTCTTTTATGGCACTTTTTTGAGACGAAAAATAAAGTATTATATGATGAGATAACGCCTCTTCACCTCCTTGCAAGATTAGCTCAAGACCCTTCCTTAACGCATCATAGAGAGAAGGCTTTTTCTGTTTTGTTCGATTTTTCAAAAGAAAAGCAGAATTCTTTTAATGCGCGTCTCTCCGCACTTCAAACACTGATTGACAACGGGGACAAGGAACATAAAAAAAATGCAGTAGATCTTTTATTTTCACTTGTCACTGAAGAGACACATTGGGCGTCTTTAAAAAATCGTTTGGAGCACCTAAGGAGACTTATTGGGACTGACGTTAAAAACGAGGCACTTACGCTTTTATTGAAATTATTAGAAACTTCTCCAGACTATCCTTTAAAAGATCGTTTAGAGAGCCTGAGTTATGTCTTTCATAATGGTACATCTGCACAAATAGAAGAAGTCTGCTCCAGGATACTCCTTTTTGTTCGAAGCGAGGATATTACACTCACATCAAAAGAGTTTGGCTGGGTTCTTCAACGTGGAAATGCTGCACAATTAGAAGAAGCTTGTAGTCTCGTGTTATCTTCTGTTCAAAAAGAAGAAAGTTCTTTGTCTTTAAATGAAAAAATTGAGCTTGTAAGCAAAATTTTTAATCGGGAGACGGGGGATCATCAAGCGGCAGCATATACGTTTTTACGATCTTTAGAACGTCAGGGAGAACTTTCTGAGGGTCAATGTATTCAAGTGGCAAGGATATTGATTGGAGCAGATCATTATTCTTACGATTCTCCAAAAAGAGCGCCCGAGCATGTTGAAGGGGGATGTGAGATGCTTTTAAGACTTCTTAAGAGTGCGACACTTTCTCTTTCTCCCAATGCGCGTCTTAATGTTGCTTCTACTATTTCTAAATATGGAACATCGTCACAAAAAGATCAGGCTTGTACCTTTGGTATTTCTCTTATTAAGCAATATGCAGGCACTATTCATCCACAGGAACAGACGGAGTTTCTTATAGGAGCTGTTAAACAGGCAGGAGATGAGATCTCTCAAGACGCAGAAAAAATGCTATTTTCTCTTTTTGAAAGTCCGGAGACAGATGCATATATTTGTAAGTCTATAGTGCGTTCTTTATGTTGGCTTCAACGGGAGGCAGAGTCTAATTGGCAGGATACAGACGAACTGAGAAATTTGCGTGTTAAATATAGATCCTTATGGAATAAAATTCATGCGCGATTGATTGATTCTCTTTTAAATTTTGAAAATGGTCTTTCTTTAGAAAAGCGTTTCGATGCTGTAAATCAAATGACAGAAAACTTTTCGAACTCTTCGAATGCGTCCACAACGCCTTATCATACAAAAGCATTTGATGCTTTATTAACGCTTATGGAACATCCTGATACCTCTCCTGAGATGCGTTTACGCACCTCAAAAAATATGCTTTCTTATCGGCACGGTATTAATGTAGAAGAAGAGAACCAAAAAGAAAGAGCGCGTGTTCTTTTATGGTCTGTTCTCGTTGATCCAAGAACCGACGTAAATGAGCGGAGAGAGGCTGGATTGTTCCTTGTGAAATATGGATATAGGACGATCGCACCTGCTGGAGCAGGGAGCATTCTTATGTCACTTATGAAGGATCCTTATCTTTTAGAGGGAGATAATAATTATTGGCCTGGAAATGACAGAAGACCACAAGAAGAGATTCAGCGTGAAAGACTTTTATTAGCTCAAAAAGAAATTTCTGTTTATCTTGCAAAGTTTGGTCAAACTGAAGCGGAAAAAGAAGAAGGCAGAAAGTTTACATTGACTCTTCTTGAGAGTCGAGATCAGGCGCTTTCTTTGAAAAAATTAATGGAGATTGGAAAAGAATTTATTGACCTTGATATTCCAGAAATTCAAAAAAAGAGAGGCGCTGTAGTATTATTATCTCTTATCCAACCTACAAATACCCTACTTTCTCCAAAGATATATATGAATATTGCGATTAAGCTTATAAACACGGGAATTGTAGAATTAAGGGAGGAAATAAAACGCGTTTTAGTACATTTTTTGAATGAAAACGAACAATTCTCATATTTGGATGAATATTTGCGAGATAGGCATCGGTATTATTATGATCCAGCCACAGGGAAAACATATAATGGTTGCTGGCATCCCCAGCTACCACAAAGTGCACAAGAAAGAGGTGTGCTTTCAAGCGATGGAAAAGAGTTCATGCGGTCGGTTTTCCTTTCTTATGCGCGTGAGAATCGAGCAAGGCTGAGTGCGGAACAAAAAAGGATTCTAAATGATATGATTCCTGCTTTTACAAATATGCGCCAGCGCCTAGAGCTTCTTACCTTCTTATCAGAAGCTCCTATTCCGGACGATCGGCTACAGGTTTTCTTAAATGTTTTAGAAATTTCTGGAGCAGAGCTCTTTCAGCTTGTGCCTCCCCAGAGATTAAATGAAATGATTACAGGTATTGCTCGTGAACAAAATCTTCACAGATGGGGAGAGATCATAGAAGAGACACTTATACGTTTTCGTCCTCAACCTTTAGCTCGAAGAATGGCAGGCGCTGCAGCGGCTCAAAGACAACCAACAGTTGCAGAAGAAATAAGAAGACAAGGCATCATTGCGCGTGAGATTCATAACTTTATGCATGAGGCAACGGATGAAGGTGGCCGAATCGAGGACGGTGTTATTCATATTATCAATCGTAAGCTAAGCTCTATTGCTCAGGGTGCAGAGATTGTTATTAAAACATATGGAGAGACATTTGCATTTATAAAAGCATGGGTTAAGGAGAATGTTTCATCTGAGCGATATCCCAATGCTATTGCCCAGCTTCAAACAGGTATAGAAATTTCACTCGTTCAAAATTCTCTTCAAAAAATACATACCTTCTTAGAAAGATTTTATCCCGATAAGATCGATATGTGGATGAGAGGGTTTATTATGGATTCTTTGAATGCTTATGCTGACCATACGAGTTGTTCTGAAGGTGTCGCAGAAAGGCCATTTACGGCATTGGGGGGAATTGATCCTGAAATAGATGCCGTTCTAAGAAGGCCCTTTGCTATCCAATCAGCAAAATTCTTTATTGCTCAATGTAACTTTAGAGAAACAAATGAGCGTGGAGAAGAAGAGAATAAACAATGGGTTATACGTAATTTAAGGAATGCTGGTATAACCAAGGAGTCTACATCTATAGAGGCGGCCTTAGCATTCAGGCAATTTGGAACAAGCCAGATTCAAAGCTTGAACTTAGGTGCTCAAAAACAAAGATGGTTTTTAGAGCAGATAGAGCTTTTTTCAGATCTTTTAGAAAGTTCCTTTGAGGATGAGTTTAAACCTCATATGAGGAGTGCACTGAGAGATCAAATTGAGCAAGCAATTGCAGCAGCATCTGCACCGGTTGCTGGTTCTAAAGAGAAAGGCTTAGCTGCTTCTTTAGATTGAATAAAGGTCTAATTATTCTTAAAGACGAGCGGAGGTATAATGCCTCCACTCGTTTGGCAAATAATAATCCTTAATCGAAAGGCTTGCATCCAAAATAAACCTATGGTATTGGAGTTTAAGTCCTAAATATGGGCGCATAGCTCAGTGGTAGAGCACTACGTTGACATCGTAGGGGTCAGAGGTTCAAACCCTCTTGTGCCCACCATATTATAAAAAGAAAAAGTTTTGATAAGGATTGATCTTGAAAAGTTTTCTATCCCTTTTTTATCTTATCTTAATTCTTGTTGGTTTTTATGGAATTTTTAATAAAGTTGAGAGCAAACACTCTGAAACTCAAAAAATTACCCTTTTTTCTGAAGCCTTTGGAAACAAAAACCATCCTGCAATTCTTCTGAATGCTGGTGCAGGAAGTCAATCCATTGTATGGGCCGATGTCTTTTGCAAAAAGCTTGCAGAGAAAAGATATTTTGTCATCCGGTATGATTATCGAGATACAGGTCTTTCTTCTCAAGTTCAGGATGAAATAACTCCCTACACGATTCACGATCTTGCAAAAGATGCTTTAAATATTCTTAAAAAATATCATATTCAAAAAGGTCATATTGTTGGATTTTCGATGGGCGGGCAAATTGCTCAGTTTCTTGGGGCTTATTATCCAGACCATGTTTTAAGTCTTATTCTCATTGGAACTTCAACAGATTTTAAACCTGGATTTGATGCTTTTGAAGGCAAGTTTAAAAACGAAGGACTTTCTCCTCCAAATCAAAATTATGTGACATGGGCAACGCGCCAAGTTGATCTTGATGCCCAGACACTTGATGAAAAAGTAGAAGATTATATTAAGACATGGCGTTATTTAGATGGAAATTCCCCTCGATTCAATAAGGATTATTACAGAAATGAGGGAATTCGAAATTATACACGTACGAAACTTCATAAACCTTATTTAAAGCATGCCCGAGCAATGAAATCCTCTTTTAAGGATCACAAAAAAGCGCCTTCTCTCATTAAATCTCCAACGCTCATTCTTCAAGGAGCGCAAGATCCTGTCTTTGGCATTGATCATGGAAAGAAGTTGAATTCTCAAATTAAAAACTCAACTCTGTTAATTTGGGACGACTTTGCGCATGCCATTAGTCCTCAAAACTTTGATCGTATTATTGAAGAAATCGATAGATTCATTAAAAGTCACTTTTGAAAAACTTGGGCGTTAAATTGTCCTGCAAAAGATGCCTTAAATTAATTTCTAGAAGTTTTTTTAAAAATGAGAGAGAATAAAAAAGAAATAAAAGAACGTTAAAAAGTAAAAAAATATTTACAAATTCTCATCGGTTTTTTAAAGGGAGGCTCAGTGGAAACTTTAAGTATTACCTTTTCTTATGAAAGTACGCTCAAAATATCTCTTTTGCTAGTGGAAGTAACGCCTTTTGATATTTTAATTGGTGTTAAGGTTCCTTCTCAAACAACAATATCTTATGAAAGTATTAATCCCTTTGCTTTTACATCTCTTGAGGATATTGTTTTGAATTTTTTAGAGCGTTTCCCAGAATTTCAAGACATAAATTCAGCTGTAGTTGCTCTTCCTCAAAATTTTTTAGTCTTTGACCAAAATGCAGCTCCTTCTTCTCCCTTTAATGCATGGAAATTTGATTCTTCTTTTTTTAAGAAGAAAACAGGTTTCTTGAATGTTTTTTTTGTTGATCGAGTAACCGTTATTGGAAAAGCAGTTCCAATGCTTTTGCCCAATGATTTTTTTGTCTTGTCTGGGCAGCAAGCTGCTTATTTTAATGCAAACAAAAATACGTATATGATTGCTTTAACGGATGAGACTTATGAAAGCTCTTTTTTCTCCTTTAATGAGGCTTCAAAAAGTTGGGTAAGTACAAAAAGCTTGGTTAATGCCTTAGAGCTTAATACACATAATGATGCCCTTCAAAACCTTTTAAATGTAATGAGTCAAGACGTTTCGCCCTCCTATCCAACACTCGGATTCTTTTTTAGTGCTAAAGGAATTGAAAAGCTCTATGCAACTCTTTATCAAGAAAACAATATGGAAGATTTTATACAGCGTCAAATTGAGTTAACACCTGCCGTTATTCAGAAAGGAGCCCCAACAGGCGTTGATTCGTTAGAGCTGAATGATGTTATCACACGATCTTCTTTAGAAGGACTGGATGTAAGTATTTCTGCAATCGCTCCCACTGACCCCCAAGTTATAAAGAATGCAAAGTCATTTTTACCGCTCTCACTTAAAAATACAGTCCCCATTTCTCAAGATGATCTGAATTGGGCTCTTTTAAAAGCTCTTCCGTTTTTGACAATTATCAAAGGAGCTTTTTCATACAAAAAATTACCCTTCCAATCGAATATTCTTTTTCCGATGTCTTCAAGTAATCTGCAACCTATCCTTGAAAAGTTTTGTTTTGATTGTCTTAATACATGGTCATCTTTGCTTGGAGAAGCTTTAGGTCAGCAAGCTCTTATTTTAAATGCACAGGGAGGCATTTTTTTAGCGGGACGGTTGCTTCTCTTAATGAAAGGACTTTTGAGAGATCTTTCTTTGAATTCTTCCTTTGAAAAAGAAATATCTGATCAAAACTCTTTTACTGAAACTTCTTTTGCGCTCATTACAAATCCAATGCCTTCTTTTTTAGGAATGATTGTTTTTTTTGAAGAGCAGGAGAATTAATCTTTAAGTTCCTTTTTTCTTATTTTTTAAATCTATAAGATTTTTAAATGGAAAGTATGTCGATGGTTTTTCATGGGTTTGAGGTTCTTGTAAGGAAAAAGGCTTTGAAGGAAGAGAAGAAAGCTTTACTTCAGAGGGCAGAGAAATGCTTGGATAAAGATTTAAAGCAAGGCTAAGATATTGTGCGATAATTTCTCCTACGTCAAGAAAACCCTCAGCATCAAGTGGTTCGATGGTTTCTTCTTCTCCTGTTAAAATGAGATCTTCTAGTGTATCTTCATGTTTAAAGAGAGAAGGGTTTTGAGCTGTAAAATAAACAGTTTCCTGGATATGATCTTCAAAAGGATCCAATGTTTTAACACACGTATAGACGACATCGGCTTCAAGAGTTGCTTTAAGTGGATAAGTTAGAGGGCGTTGAGAGGAAAGAAAAAAAAGGCTAAAACTGAGTTTTTTTAAATTTTCAAGCCCAAAGCGTTTTGCTAATTTTAGACATTCGTCTTGCGTTGCTTCAAAATAAAGAGGCTTTCCTTCAAGAAAACGAAGCGGAATGTTAACAAGACGCGAAAATTCAATAAAAGAAGTCATCAAAGCTCTCCACTGGGTTTAAGAAATTTAATTATTGTTTATCTAGAAAAATAAAACCAGAAAAAAACTTTAATTTTTTTCGTAACACCAGATTGTAGCGGGAGGAAAGTTCTTCAAGACAAATCCTGCACGTCTTTTTGAAAGACCATATTTATGACAATTAAGAGAAGTGAACGGGTTATATGTATACTGAACGAAACGGCCATTTTTTGAAAGATTCTTGAAGCTGGCATCAAGAATATTTTTTTGAACAAGTTTCGGCATGTTTAAAAGAGGCATTCCAGAAACGATGGTTGAGATCTTTCCTAAAAACTCAGAAGGAATTAAATTTGGAAGGTTTATGGCATTCCCATGTATAATTTTTACATTTGGAAATCGCTTTTTAAGATAAGACACAAGAATAGGATCAAGTTCAATAACATAAAGCTGCTCCTCTGGGACTCCTGCTTTTAAAAGCTCTTCTGTTAAGATTCCTGTTCCACCCCCTAATTCAACCACAATATGTTGAGGAGATACAAGGATTTCACGACTAATGTTCCGTGCAAGAGATTTTGAACTTGGGAAAAAAGCGCCAATCTGAAGGGGGTTTTTGAGCCATCTTTTAAAGAAAACAAAATGTTCTTCATGGCGTGCTTGTTTTTTTTTCAGAGAGTGTAAGGTCATAAAAAGGATTATCTCTTCTTAAATTGTTGGGAAGGAATTTATAGGGAGAATCTACAGGATAGTTTTAGGTTGAATCAAGTAGAAATTTAAAAAAAAAAGAAAGCACTTTGAGTTTTTTTTAAAATTAAGAGAAACAAAGGCCGGTGGATAGGGGCAAAAATTTGATCGAGTGTTTAATCAATTTTTAGAAGAGCAAGAAAATCACGTAAATTTTGAACTATCAAAAAGAAAACAGGTGAGTTTTTAGAGAAAATAAAATAAATTTTTTATCTTGAGGGATAAAGAGAAAAATGGTTTTATGTATTTGATAAATAAAAAGAGTTGTCATCTTTTATAAAAAAAATGAAAGGATTTTAAATAATGAATAAAAAAGAAAGGGAAGTTAAATGAAAATAAAATTTTATCTTGTTTTATTTATTTGTTATTTTTTCTCCTTTCAATCAAATGGAATGATGTTTGAAAGAGCACTTGAAAAGGCGTCGCATTCAATATCAAAATCAAACATGATTTCTGGGCTTGTCAAAAGAGGGGGACAACCTTCGATTTTCAGAAGAAACATTCATGCACGCAATTCCCTTTTTTCTGAATGTCCCTTAAAAGGCGTGCCTAAAAGCTTAAAAGGAAATTCTTTTTTAAAATATTCATCCTGTTTTGAAAAAGATGAAAATTACTGGAGGTGGTATACTTTAATGGCTGGAGTTGGTGTTGGGGTAATAGTATCTTCCCAACCTGTTTTTGCGAATGAGGCGTCTAAAGATACAAAAAAGGAAAACCCTGAAGAGACATTAGAAAAAATTAAGCTTTCTATTCAAAAAACTGAAATGCATATTTCAACACAAGAAATTAAGAAAAAATCGACAATTTTGATTGGGGGAACAGCCGCAGGAAAAACCGTTGTTTATAATTATTTAACAGGTGTCCCCTTAGAAGCATTAGAATATAAAGGAAAACTTGTTATTGATCGGAAATTTAATAAAGATCAAGAAGAGGGACGAATTTCACATGGGTATTGTTCTGAAACCCGCTATTTACATATAAAGGGTGAATATTGCGATTCTCCGGGATTTCGGGGGACTAATTTTGAAGAAGAAACGCCGGATACAATCCAAGATATTGTAAATGCTTATTCTTTTCATCTTTTATTTAAGCATGTGGAAGAATTTAGACTCGTTCTTGTTGTTCCAGAAACTCATTTTGATACAACAAGTGATCGCGGAAAACTTTTTATTGACCTTATAAAGCAACTTGAAGCAATTTTTCCCGGGCAAGCAAGCCATCTGAAATGGGGGTTAACACTTCTCGTAACTGGAAATACCAATAAGAGAAATCCCGAAAAAGCAGTGAAATCAAAGATTTCAGAAATGCTTTTACAAAGAAAAAATCTGACATCTTTTCAAAGAGAAATTCTCGAATTTTTTGTATCTGAAGAGGATGCTTCAAGAGATGGATGTATGACAGACTGCTCAGAACTTTCACACATTTCTCAGAGAGAAAAAAGAATTACTTTTTTTGACAAACCTACTGAACCCATGGATATTCCTCAAGGACAATCATTAGTTGAAAGTAGCACATATATAAAAAGACTTGCCCCTCCTAAAATTTCTGTAGAAGCTGAAACAAAATTATTTATAAGAGGACTTACAGATTCTATTACCCAAGAAACATTAGCCATTTTTTCTTCTTTTTTGGCCCATTGGGAAAATAAAGCGATGGCGCTTGTGAAAAATCATTCAGGCCATGCTTTCCTCTTAAGAAACCGTTTTAGGGAAGCTACGGATTATCTAAATCATGTCCGGAATCTTCCGAGTAGTTTTGATGAAGATATCAATAATATTGAACAGGTTTTGGCACGTTTTGATCCAGATGAACATAAGAGATTTTCTAATTTAATGGAGCGATATAAATTTTTGCAAAGTATTCAAATTGAAAATTTTGGTAATGAAATAGATTTTAAGGCAGGTGGGCACCTAATGAATGTTATTGACACGATACGACTTTTTGCTTCTAACCCAGAAGTTATATCTATTTCTGATGAGTTAAGAGTAAAAGGGTGTATCGTAGGAGTCAGTGATATTGATCGAAATTCTTCTTCTCTTGTCTTAACAGGATCAAAAGCCTTGCTCGTCGATACAGATCTCCATATACGTGAAGTTAAAGGCAACACAAATGTAGTTTTTATGGCGCCTTTATGGAGTGTTAATGGAAAAAGAACGTTTGTTTTAAAAGGAAAAGAGGGGGGATTTATTTCCCCTTTTAAGGCAGGGAATGGACAAAGTCCAAGCAGTGCAGGTGAAAATGGGCAACCCGGGAAGCCTGGTTATAACGGTGGAAATTTTTTTGGAATTGCTGATCATATTGAAAGAGAGACTGATTTAACCGTTAACTTAAATGGAGGAGATGGAGGAGCAGGGCAACAAGGTGGGGATGGGGTTGATGGAGAATCAGGAAAAGAGGGCTCTCTTGAAGAAGTAAAAGCACGTTTAAGCTCACTTGTTATAAAAAGAGTGGCCATTTTAAGAGGCTATCGCGTAACATATACATCAGGGTCTTCTGGTACTGAGGGAGGGAATGCTGGCCAAGGAGGGATTGGCGGAGCGCCGGGAGAAGCAGGGATATTTGAAATAAGAGATCATAATTTCAATAAAAAAGTAACTCTTATGCATGTTATTCAAGAAAAAGGTAATGAGGGCCTTTCTGGTGAGGCCGGTAAAGCTGGAAGAGGTGGATTAAATGGACATATCTTTACTGGCGTTTATGAAGAAAAAACGGATAATGGAAAGAATGTAGGAATTTTGGCGGCAACAATGGCAGCGGCCGGTACTGGCGCAGGAATAGGGGCTAAAGTAGGTGGGACAGTTGAAATTGGGACAGGTGGCTCGTCCTTAGGAACAATTACTGTTAGCTCCACTTTAATTGGGGGTATTGTAGGAGGAAGCGTTGGTTTTGGAAGCGCTCTTTATCATTATTATTACGGAAATGGAGATAGATGGTATGAAAAACCCTATGCTCTTCCTTATGTTCAATATCAACCAAATGGACGTGTTCCAGATTCCTTGGAAGTTAATTTAAATGGAAGAAAATTTCCGCCTCAAAATGTGCCGGTTGATTTATATAAAATGTTTACTGATTATAAAAATACATCTGGTGTTCATTAAGTATATTAAAGTTTTAATGGAGGGGGTGCTATGAAGAAATTAGTAACGGTAGCTTTTATTCTCTTAAGTCCGAATATTTGCGCGGCATTTCAAAATATAAAAAATTTATATGAAGATGTATTGCCTTTTGTTAAAGAAGAATTTGTAAGGCAAAAGCTTCAGTCATTTTCCTTTCCAGATTTTTTTAAAATTATTTCTTACACGAAAGATCGGAATGAGGATTATAAATGTTTTAGTTTTACAGAAGGTACACATATTGGAAGCCTTTTTATTGTAACAACTTCTGGTAAGCTTTATTCTTTTTTTAACTTAGGTCCCATATTCACAATTTTAACAAAAGAAGAATTTCCTTTCTTAGAGAATGAAGAGATTCTAATTATAAGCTCAACAGGAGGCACAGGAGAACATCATGTCTATGGCCTTTTATTTTCTTTTTCCAAAGGGCAAGTAATCGCAAGCTTTCCCCTTTCTGGAGACTCGTATAACGGATTGCCCTCTTTGAGAGACTCTAAAGGAGAAGATAGAGGGCCTGGAGAGTTTCATTATGGAATACAAAAAATTGAGAAAAAAGAGGATTGCCTCGTTTTAAAAGGATTTTTTGAGACGGTTATTCCTTCTGATTTAAAGAAAGAACAAAAAAAGATTTTAAATCAATATGATTTAAAGAGCTTAAAAGAACCTTTCACGATAACATTACCGTTGAATGGCTCACCTTCTTTGCAAGGAAGCCCAGGTGTCGTTAAGCGCCTTAAATTTATTTTAGAGCTCTTCTCTTATATAAAACCTTTGATCACTCTTCTTCCTCTACAAGAAAGAAACATATGACACCGTTCAAAGGAAAGAGATGTTTTGCAATTATATAACAGATAGGTCAATGCTGTTCCTTGGAAAAGTGTTTGTAGGGATGATTTTCTAATGAAAGGGTGGCTGGAGACCTTGACAAATCGATATAAATGGGTAATTTCCTGTTTAAGCCTTTCTTTGTAAAAAAGTGGGGCGTTTGTTAAAATTACATTATTTATTTTTGAGGAAAAGTTATGTCTTTGTATAGAACCCATACATGCGGTGCCCTTACGAAAAAAGAAGAGGGGCAAAAGGTACGTCTTTCAGGATGGGTACATCGCAAAAGAGATCATGGACAACTTATTTTTATAGATCTTCGAGATCATTATGGAATTACCCAGTGTGTCCTTGACCAGCAAAATCCTCAATTTAAAGAATTAGAAGCCCTTCGCCTTGAAAGCGTCCTTATGATTGATGGACATGTCGCCTTAAGAAGTCCTGAGACAGTGAACTCTAAAATTAAAACGGGTGAAATCGAAGTTGTGATCCAAAAGTTCGAAATTTTATCGACAGCGGATGTTCTTCCTATGCAAGTCAATAGTGATCAAGATTTTCCTGAAGAGACACGTTTGACCTATCGATTTCTGGATTTACGGCGTCTTCCAATGCACGAAAAAATTGTATTAAGGTCTCAAGTTATCGCAAGCTTGCGCCGCCGCATGATTGATCAAGGGTTTTTAGAATTTCAAACCCCCATTTTGACATCAAGCTCTCCAGAAGGAGCACGGGATTACCTTGTTCCAAGCCGAATTCATCCTGGAAAATTTTATGCTCTTCCTCAAGCGCCGCAGCAATTTAAGCAATTGCTAATGGTTGCGGGTTTTGATCGTTATTTTCAAATTGCCCCTTGCTTTAGAGATGAAGATGCACGTGCAGATCGATCTCCAGGAGAGTTTTATCAGCTTGACTTTGAAATGTCTTTTGTTGAACAAGAGGACGTCTTTGCGGCAATTGAGCCCGTTCTTTATGGAATTTTTGAAGAGTTTGGAAAAAATAAAGTATCGACAAAACCCCCTTTTCCGCGCATCCCTTTTCAAGAGGCGATGCTCAAATATGGAAGTGATAAGCCAGATTTACGGAATCCACTCGTTATCTCAGATGTAACAGACATCTTTAAAGGCTCTTCATTTGGACTCTTTGCATCTGCGATTGAAAAAGGAAATTGTGTAAGGGCCATTCCTGTCCCTCATGTTTCGGATAGACCGCGTAGTTTTTTTGATAAATTAAATGATTGGGCTCTCTCTGAGGGAATGGGGGGATTGGGATACATTCTTTATACCTCTGAAGGCGCAAAAGGTCCTATTGCGAAAAATTTAGATAATGAGCGTCTAATGAAGCTTAAAGAGCTTTGCTCCTCAGAGCATGATGATGGTATTTTCTTCGTATGCGATACCACCAAGAAAGCTCCAAAACTTTCTGGTCTTGTTCGGCAAAAACTTGGGATTGAACTTGATCTTTTGGAAAAGGATGTTTTTAAGTTTTGCTGGATTGTGGATTTTCCTATGTATGAACTCAATGAAGAAACAAATCAAATCGAATTCAGCCATAATCCTTTTTCAATGCCTCAAGGTGGCTTAGAATCTTTAAATACGATGCCTCCCCTTGAGATAAAAGCGTATCAATATGACATTGTATGTAATGGAATTGAGCTTTCTTCAGGCGCCATTCGGAATCATTTACCGGAGGTTATGTATCGCGCTTTTGAGATTGCAGGATATGATGCACATGTTGTTGAAGAGAGGTTTGGGGGACTCTTAAATGCCTTTAAATTTGGTGCGCCTCCCCATGGTGGGTCTGCTCCTGGAATTGACCGGATTGTAATGCTCTTAGCAGATGAGCCCAACATTAGAGAAATTATTGCTTTTCCATTGACTCAAAAAGCTGAGGACCTTTTAATGCAAGCGCCTGCTTTTGTTCCCGAAGAACGCTTGAAAGAATTACATCTTCGTGCTAATCTACCCAAACAAAAGGGATAAAATAAAAAATAAAATTGGGGACTTCTTATCATGAAATATGTTCGGTCGGCATGCGTTTTTTGTGGCGGGTCTCCGCTTGTTGCAAAAAAATATATGGATGTTGCACGAAAGCTTGGAAATCTCCTTGCCAGTAAACAAATAGAGCTTGTCTATGGTGGCGCAAATGCTGGCCTTATGGGTGCTATTTCAAATGGTGCCATGGAAAAAAAGGGCCGTGTTCTTGGGTTTTTACCAGAAGATCTTCTTTCTATTGAAGATGGAAATACCGAAATTACGCAACTTACGATTGTTGCTGATATGCATGAGCGAAAAAGAAACATGTATATTCATTCCGATGTTTTCATCGCTTTGCCTGGCGGTTTTGGGACATTAGAAGAGCTTTTTGAAGTGATGACATATAAAGCGGTTGGTTTTTTTGATAAACCGATTATCGTTTTAAATACAGATGGATATTGGGACCCTCTCATAAAAATACTTGACAATATTTATGCGGAGAAATTTGCTGATGTTGGCCAAAAAAATATGTATTCATTTGTCAATACGCCTGAAGAAGTCATTGATCTTTTAGTAAAAAAGGATGAAAAGCAAGAGTTCATCCAAAAAATAGTTCAAAAATAAGCGCCTAAAGGTCTTGTCAAAATACCTAATTTATGTCTATATAAGACTATATATAGTTTTTTTGTGTGTGAAATATCAATATCTTGAGGGGTGTTATGCGTATTGTTCGAAAATTTACGACGGCTGGTTGTTCTCCTTACCATGATGTTAAATTTCGAACAACGACAAGTGAAATTCGAAATCCTGATGGCTCTCTTGTTTTTAGTCTTCCTGATATTGAGGTGCCCGACTTTTGGTCACAAGTTGCGGCAGATATTATTGCTCAAAAATATTTTCGAAAAGCGGGCGTTCCTTCTGCTTTAAAGCCTGTTCCTGAAAAAGATGTTCCTGCATGGCTCTATCGATCTGAAGCAGATCAAAAAATTCTTTCAACCATGCCTGAAAAAGAACGTTATGGAAGTGAAACCAAAGCGACACAAGTTTTTGATCGATTGGCTGGAACATGGACATATTGGGGGTGGAAAGAAGGGTACTTTAAAAGTGAAGAAGATGCTCTTATTTTTTATGATGAAATTCGTTATATGCTGTGCCATCAGATGGCAGCTCCTAATTCTCCACAATGGTTTAATACAGGACTCTATTGGGCCTATGGGATTAATGGAGAGTCTCAAGGTCATTATTATGTTGATCCAAAAACAAAAGAACTCCGCTCTTCAACATCTTCTTATGAAAGGCCTCAACCACATGCCTGTTTTATCCAAAGTATAAAAGATGATTTGGTTAATGAAGGCGGAATTATGGATCTTTGGGTGCGCGAAGCGCGTCTTTTTAAATATGGTTCTGGAACAGGAAGTAACTTTTCGAATATTCGTGGACAAGGAGAATTTCTTTCGGGGGGTGGAAAATCTTCAGGGCTTATGAGTTTCTTAAAAATTGGAGATCGTGCTGCGGGAGCAATCAAATCAGGAGGGACGACCCGGCGTGCTGCAAAGATGGTTGTCGTGGATATGGATCACCCAGATATTGAAGATTTTATTAATTGGAAAGTTAAAGAAGAACAAAAAGTTGTTTCTTTAGTGACTGGATCAAAAATTGCCCATAAATATTTAAATCAAATTTTTAAAGTGATTCAAGACGGGCAAGAAAAAGGGGAAGGGGATAAAGCTTTTGATCCGCATGTTAATCTTAATTTAAGGAATGTTATTAAAGAAGCGCGGTATCATGCTGTTCCGGATAATTACATTCATCGTGCCCTGCAGCTTGCGCGTCAAGGGATCTTACATATTAATTTTGATATCTATGATGTTGATTGGAACTCAGAAGCTTATGCAACGGTGTCTGGACAAAACTCAAATAATTCTATTCGTGTGACAGACGATTTCTTAAAAGCTGTTTGTGAAAATGGAGAATGGAATCTTATTCGAAGAACAGATGGAAAACCTTTTAAAACGCTTTCGGCGCGTCACCTCTGGGATCAGGTTTGCTACGCGGCTTGGGCTTCCGCAGATCCAGGCGTACAATTTGATACGACGATTAATGCGTGGCATACCTGTCCTAAAAATGGCAAAATTCGATCTTCAAATCCTTGTTCTGAATATATGTTTTTAGACGATACAGCTTGTAATTTAACGTCTCTCAATCTCATGACATTTCGCCGGCATGCAGATACTTTTGATTTTGATATAGAAGGATATATGTATGCTGTGCGGCTTTGGACATTGGTTCTTGAAATTTCAGTGTCAATGGCGCAGTTTCCATCTCGAGAGATTGCTGAGCTTTCCTATGATTTTAGAACGCTTGGTTTAGGATATGCGAATATTGGCGCCCTTTTAATGTCAGCAGGAATTCCTTATGATAGTCCTCAAGCACGCTCAATTGCAGGTGCTTTGGCGGCGATTATGACAGGTGTTAGTTATGCGACTTCTGCTGAAATAGCTTCAGAGCTTGGAGCCTTTGAAAAATTTGAAGAAAATCGCGAAGATATGCTTCGCGTCATGCGCAATCATCGCAGAGCTGCTTATGGAAAAACATCTGGATACGAAAATTTAAATATAAACCCTGTTCCTTTAGAGAAATCTCATTGTCCTCTTCCTTCACTCATTACCACGGCTCAAAAGGTTTGGGATGAAGCACTTTCCTTGGGGGAGAAACATGGGTACCGAAATGCACAAACAACGCTTATTGCTCCGACAGGAACGATCGGACTTGTCATGGATTGTGATACAACAGGGATTGAGCCTGATTTTGCACTTGTTAAGTTTAAAAAACTTGCCGGAGGTGGGTATTTTAAAATTATTAATCAAACAGTTCCAGAAGCTTTAAAACATCTTAAATATGAAGATTCTCAGATTGATGCAATTATTAAATATGCTGTTGGGCATGCGACATTTAAAAATGCCCCTTATATTAATACAGACACGTTAAAAGACAAAGGTTTTACGGATGACGTTCTTCAAAAGCTTGAAAATGCTTTAAAAAGTACCTTTGATATTAAATTTGTTTTTAATGCTTGGATTTTAGGAAAAGAATTTTGTTTAAATACGTTGAAATTTTCTGAAGAAGATCTTGCAAACCCGTCCTTTGAAATTCTCTCAGCTCTTGGATTTACACCCCTTGAAATTGAAGAAGCAAATCTTTATTGCTGTGGCGCTATGACCCTTGAAGGATCTCCATTTTTAAAAGAAGAGCATTTAGCTGTTTTTGATTGTGCAAATCCTTGTGGACGTCTTGGTGTTCGTTATTTATCTCTTGAAAGTCATATTCATATGATGGCGGCCGTGCAACCGTTTTTATCTGGAGCGATTTCTAAGACCATCAATATGCACCATTCTGCTGATATAAACGCTTGTGACGAAGCTTACATGCTATCTTGGAGGCTTGGCCTTAAATCCAATGCTCTTTATCGAGATGGATCAAAACTTTCTCAAGCTTTATCTTCTTCTTCGCAAGATTTGGGATTTGATCTTATAGATGAGAATGAAGATGAAAAAGCACAAAAGATTTTATCCGCTTCACAGACTGAAAAAACAACATTGATGGCAGAACGTATTGTCGAAAAAATTATTCGGCATGTGGAACGTCAAAAACTTCCCCCTCGGCGTAAAGGATATACTCAAAAAGCAACAATCGGAGGGCATAAAGTTTATCTCAGAACAGGAGAATATGAAGACGGAAAGCTTGGAGAAATTTTCATAGATATGCATAAAGAAGGAGCAGCCTTTCGGAGCTTGATGCATGGGTTTGCCATGGCAATTTCCGTTGGACTTCAATATGGGGTTCCTTTAGAAGAATTTGTAGATGCTTTTGTTTTTACGCGTTTTGAACCTTCTGGTATTGTGACAGGAAATGATACCATTAAAATGGCAACGTCTATTTTGGATTATATCTTTAGGGAACTTGCAGTTTCTTATTTGGGCCGGACGGATCTCGCTCATGCAGAGCCTGCAGATATCCTTCCAGATAGTTTGGGTCAAGGAAGCACACGAGAAGGGATTATAAAATCTGAGAATTTAGGAGCTTTTGATCAATCGGTACAACATGCAAGTACAGGATACATGAGACGGAATCTTTATGTGATTCAAAATAAAACAGTTTCTCAAATCCGTATCAAAGAAGACGCTGTCAAAGAAAGTGAAAAAGAAGAAGATTCTTTCAAAGTTTCAGAAAGCCTTAAATCTCCTGTGGAATCAACGCGTATAAATCGTATTCAAGAAGCACGTCTTAAGGGATTTGAAGGAGACTCGTGTCGTGAATG
Organism: Pseudomonadota bacterium; assembly: GCA_018242545.1. Taxonomy (NCBI): domain Bacteria; kingdom Pseudomonadati; phylum Pseudomonadota; species Pseudomonadota bacterium. The sequence goes on along the minus strand of JAFEBT010000004.1, from coordinate 30,179 downwards.
TGGAAATTTTACATTGGTTCGAAATGGAACATGTTTAAAATGTGAAACATGTGGATCCACAACAGGGTGTTCTTAAGAAAAGAAGGAGAAAATGATTTCCTGGGTCTTGACCAGATCCCCCTTCGTCATGTAGTAAAGCATCTATCTTAAGGCGCTTATCACGACGTGAACGGTTTAATTATTTAAGGTAAGGATTTTAAATGTCATTTCCAATTCTTGTCACAGGAGCTGCTGGGTTTATTGGGTTTCATGTGGCAAAGACCCTCCTTGAAAAAGGTGAAAAGGTTCTCGCTTTTGATAATTTATCCCCTTATTATGATGTTAAGTTAAAAGAGGACCGTCTTAAAATTTTAAAAGAGTTTCCTCAGTTCATTTTTCATAAAGTTGATATTTCAAAGAAATTAGAAGTTGAAAATTTATGGAAGCAATATCATCCTAAGAAAGTTGTTCATTTGGCGGCGCAAGCAGGTGTTAGGTATTCTTTGGAAGATCCTTTTACCTATATAGAAACAAATGTTATGGGGCATTTAATTCTCTTAGAGCAAGCGCGTTTTGAGGAAGATTTTCAACATTTTGTCTATGCATCAACTTCTTCTGTTTATGGTTTGAACGAAAAACTCCCTTTTTCCATTAAAGATCCAACGGATTCACCGATTTCTGTTTATGCTGCAACAAAGAAAATGGATGAGCTTTTATCGGGTGTGTATCGTTACCTTTTTAAAGTTCCAGCAACAGGATTAAGATTTTTTACGGTTTATGGCCCTTGGGGGCGTCCAGATATGTCTGCTTTCATCTTTTTACGCAAAATTATAAAGGGGGAGCCGATTCCTGTTTTTAATGATGGAAAAATGGCCAGAGATTATACATATGTGAATGATATTGTTTCAGGCATTCTTAAAGTTCTTGAAAAGCCCTCTTATGATTCTGAAGGAAACCCTCTTCACAAAGTTTATAACCTTGGCAACTCTTCAAAAGAATCTTTAATGCGTTTTATTTCTTTAATTGAAGAAAATATTGGGAAAAAAGCTCAAATTGAATTCCTTCCAATGCATCCAGCGGATGTGAAAGAGACCTGTGCTGACATTAAAGAATCGCAAGAGGATTTTGGATTTGATCCTGTTACGTCCCTTGAAGAGGGTATTAAAAAACTTGTAGCATGGTATCAGGATTATTATAAAGCTTCAGATCTTTAAAAGTTAATCGTTTGAATCTTTCTTTTGAAAAAAATGGGTTACCCAATTTGTAAAGCATCCAATCGAAAATCCTAAGAAAAAAACAATAAGAATAATAAAGACTAAAGGAGATTCAAGATCATAGGGCAGTGGCCATAAGCTTACAAGCGTTGGTGTTTTATTGGACACTGAAAAAATAACAACGAGAATCATAATGATAAGAGACAAAATTTTCGACATGCGATCTTCCTTATAAAAAAACTAAAGAAAGCTTTACAAATTAATGTTCTTTTTGCAATAGAAAAATTTTAAGACAAAAAACCGCTTACAAAGCGGTTTTTAGATTTTATTTAAAGAGAAAAACCTGCCTATCTTATAAGCTCCCTGAAAGATCTAACTTTTCCACTGATTAAGGCTCGATAAAAGAGAACGTCCACATTTGAAAAAAGGAATATCCTTTTCTTCAACTTTTACGGGTGCCCCAGTACGTGGATTCCGCCCAAGGCGTCCTTTACGATGACGCACAGAAAAAGCTCCGAAATTCCGGAATTCTGCTCGGTTCTTTTTTGCAAGAGAAGATGAAATTTCATCAAAAATGAGCGCAACTATACGCTCCATATGTTCTTCAGATATATCTGAAAACCGTAAAGCTAACTTGTGTATGAGTTCCGAACGTGTCATATGAACATCCTTTTTATGGTTTATGTTTTGCTTTTTTTGTGACACACATAATAAAACATATCTCTTTTTCTAGGATACAAGATTTGATGTATTCGTCAAGAGAATAAGTGCAAAAATAGGTATTTTCTAGTATTAAAAGGTTTTAAAATTGTTTCCTATTCGGCTTAAAAATTTAACGCTTACGCAATTTAGATGCTATTCTTCTTTAAAACTCCTTTTTGAAGAAAGAATTATCATTTTTACAGGTCCTAATGGTGCCGGTAAAACAAATATTTTAGAGGCCATTTCATTTTTAAATCCTGGACGAGGCCTTCGGCAAGCAAAGTTGTTGGATCTGTTAAAAATCCCTTCTCAAAGCGCGGAGTCTTCATTAGGATGGGTTATTTCAGCTTGTTTAACGCTCCCGCGTGGAAATTGTCAAATTGGAACAGGTCTTGCTGTCCCTATAAAAGAAGGAGAAACTGAAAAACGTCTTATTCGTGTGGATGGCGTTGATTTAAACTCTCAAAATCAACTTGAAAAAATCTTAAGTGTGCTTTGGATGACGCCAGCAATGGATCGTCTTTTAAGCGAAGGGCCTTCCCAAAGAAGAAAACTTCTTGATAAATTTATCTCCAGCATTGATCCAGAACATTCTAAGCGTTTGTATCGATATGAATATGCCTTACGCGAAAGATCTCGCCTTTTAAAAGAAAACAGAAATGATCCTCTTTGGCTCGGAGCTCTTGAAGAAAAGATGGCTCTTGAAGGCGTTGCTTTGACAGCGTCTCGTCAAGAAATGATTGAGCTTTTGATGTCAAGTATGAACTCTCATCGGGAATCTTTTCCAACAGCTTTTCTTATCTTGAAAGGAGAGATCGAAAAACTTCTTAAATGTTCATCTGCTCTTGAAGTAGAAGAGGTTTTTAAACAAAGGCTCAAAGATGCGCGTGCTTACGATAGGATTTCTGGGGGTGCTTCTTTAGGTCCTCATTTAAGCGATCTTGACATCACGCATGTTCAAAAAAATATTTCTATTTCTCTCTGTTCAACGGGAGAACAAAAGGTTCTTTTAATTTCTTTGATTTTAGCGCATTTGAGAATTCATGCTCTTCGGCGCAAAGAGACGCCCCTTTTGCTCTTAGATGAAGGAATGGTCCATTTGGATACGATTCGACGAGAGGCATTATTTGAAGAACTCGACAGTCTTAATGTCCAGACATTTTTTACAGGAACAGACAGGTCTGCTTTTGAAGCAGCTCAAGGAAAGGCTCAATTTTTTGAAGTTCAGTCAGGAGACGTGATGGAGAAATGAAAAAGAAACTTTAAAGAATTTATTATTATGAACTTTCAAGAGCTTATGGGGTAAAAATTGTATTAAATTTGGTAAATCGACACAAAACTGATACGCTAAACATACAATAAATAAAAATAAGGAGAAGAAAAAGGCATTTTAAAAAAACTTGTCGATCCATCCTCTTTTTTTCATTGTTAGGTGGAATTTCATTAATTTCCTTAGAAGGAATAAGTGCAATAAGGACGGCTGGTAACTCGTATACACCACTTATTAAGACGCGTTCTGCAACTATAATTGGAACTGCACGTGATTTAGCTTATTGGAGTAGTACGAAACCATGGCCTGTTGTCCAAATTGAGAGTCCAAGTAAAAAAATACAGGATCTTTGCATTCGATATGGAGGTGTTCCAACAGAAAAAGAAAATCAGTTCAAAATGTCAATGGATAAGCTTCCGCAATTCATAGAAAGAGTTCGGCGAGAAATGCCCACGGAAAGCTTATGTGCGAAGGGTTTAACTGCTTTATAAAAGATAAATGAAGGTGGGCTTAAGTTTCTTAAAGATTTTTTTAAGGATTTTATGAAATCTTAACGGCGTATAAAGTTTTTTTAAGAAAGGACTCTTAAGAGACAAAAGCCCCCCTCTTAAATTTTTGTTAAGAGAAATAAGAAAATAAAAATTAAAATGTCTAAAAAATAAGAGATTTTAAAATATTTCCTCTTTTTACTTAAGGCAAAGGGACGTCATGGCTTGGAGGGTTTTTATCAAAGTCCTTAAAATTCACAGCTTTTGTTAAAAAGACACCCACAAAGAAAACAATGAGCCCACTTCCTACAATGAGAATAAGTCCCGCAATTCTTTCCCAATTGTTTCCAAGAATGAAATCATGCGTGTTTTCAATAACGATATAAAGCACAAGAGCCATCATAAAGGAAGACGCCAAAACCTTAGGAATAAAGCGTTTTAAGCGTGCATCGAAATTGAGAAGATCGCGTTTCCGAAGCATAAAGGCTAAAAGGATGGCATTTACCCAGGAAGCCCCTGCGGTCGCAAGGGCAATGCCGACATGTTTTAAAGGAATAAAGAGAAGGAGGCTCAGGGCAATATCAACAACAACAGCGATGGCTGCAATAATAACAGGCGTTTTGGTATCTTCTCGTGAAAAAAAGCTGGTTGCAAATATTTTAATTAAAATATAAGCCGGCAACCCACAGGCATAACCCATAAGTGTAAGAGCCGTCTGGTGCGCAATTTCTGCCGTAAATTTTCCCCGCTCAAAAAGAACAATCACAAAAGGTTCAGCAGCAATCAAAAGAGCGATGGTTGCAGGAAGCGCTAAAAGAAGTCCAAATTCAAGCGATCGATTTTGATTATGGAGGGCTGCTTGTGTATCCCCACGGCGAAGTTGACGGGACATTAAGGGGAGAAGAGCTGTGCTAATGGCTGTTCCTATAACACTTAAGGGAAGCTGATTGAGACGATCAGCATAATAAAGATAGGAAACACCCCCTATAGGAAGAAATGAGGCAATCGTTGTTCCAATGAAAAGGTTTATTTGAACAACTCCTGACCCAATTGCTCCAGGAATCATGCGAATAAGAAACTTTTTGGTTCGAGGGGTTAAGCCGGGTCTGATCAGCCTCAATTTAATATTCTGTTGATGGGTTGGAAAAAGGACGCAGAGAAGTTGCACAAGACCTGAAAGAAGAACGGCAACTGCGACGATCTCTCCGATATTAACGGAAGCACCCGCAATAATCATAATACCGCATATAAAAATGTTTCCAATGGCAGGAGAAATGGCGGCTGCAACAAAACGATCTAAAGAATTTAAAATGCCACTATAAAGAGCGGTTAGAGAAATCAAAAGAAGATAGGGGAATGTGATTCGTGTGAAGGCTAATGCCAGCTCAAAACGCTCAGGGGTTGCTTTAAATCCAGGCGTTAAAAAGGACATGAAAAAAGGTGCAAAAAGTTCAAAAATAAGAATGACGCCAATAATGACAGTCACCAAAAAAGACATCACTTCTTCAGCATAGGTTTGTGCTTCTTTCTTTCCTTCGGCAGATAGGGTGCCAGCAAAAAGAGGAACAAAAGCTGCATTGAAGGCTCCTTCTGCGAAGAGTCTTCGGAGTGTACTTGGAATTTTAATCGAAACAACAAGGGCATCTGTAACGGGCCCAGCGCCAATATACATGGCCATAAGAAAATCTCTTAAAAACCCAAAAATGCGGCTTAAGATTGTAAAAAAACCAACAGTCGTGAATGATTTAATAAGAGACATGGCAAATCCTTTTTAAGAGGAGGAACATAAATTGTACCAAGAATAATTTCTTATATACTGCGTAATAATTTGTCGCAACACTTGACTTGGAAAAAGGAAAAATATATGGCATTTTTCTGATGAAGCTTATTTTAATCTTAAGGATTTTCTCATTTATGACCTCCTCTCTAAATTCTAACACCACAGACTCTATAAGAGCACTTGTTCTTTGTGCGGGAGGAGGAACACGTATGAAGTCTGGAATTCCAAAAGTTATGCATAAAATTGGAGGGCTTCCTCTTATTGGGCATGTTCTAGAAACGCTTAAAATGCTCCCCCTTTCTCATAAAGCATGTGTTATTTCTTCTCAAATGGACGAAGTTAAGGGCTTTGTCTCTCCCATAGAATGTTATATTCAATCAGAAGCAAAAGGAACAGCACATGCTGTTTTAGCTGCAGCTCCCTTTTTTGAGTCTGCTCCAGCAGGCTGCTTGCTGGTTCTTTTTGGTGATACTCCCCTTATTACACCAGAGACAATAAAACGTCTTCTTAATAAGCATAAAGCTTCAAAAGCTGCTTTAACAATTCTTGGAATGGAGGTTCCTTCTGCGAATCAATATGGACGTATTTTTTTAGATAAAGACGGGTTTTGTACCCGGATTATTGAAGCAAAGGAAGCAACTGAAGCAGAATTAAAAAATACACTCTGTAATTCTGGTGTGATGATTTTGGATCTTTCTGTTGCATCCTCTCTTTTAAGAGAGGTGACGTGTCACAATGCATCAGAAGAATATTATTTGACTGATTGTGTTGAGATTGCTGCTCAAAAAGGATTAAAGACATCTGTTGCTCTTGCTTCTCAAGAAGAGGTGTTTGGCATAAATACTCAAGCAGATCTCGCTGTTGCTGAAGAGGTTTTTCAAAAAAGAGCTCGGTTAAAAGCTCTTGAACAAGGTGTCTCTTTGCAGGATCCAGCGTCCGTTTATTTTAGTTATGATACTTCCTTAGAGAAAGGCGTTTTTGTTGAGCCCCATGTTTATTTTGGTCCCAACGTCAGGGTTGAAGAAGGTGCGCGAATTCGTGCCTTTTCTTATTTAGAGGGCGCAAAGATTGGAAAGAATTCTATCATAGGGCCTTTTGCGCGATTAAGACCAGGTACTGAGATTTTTGAAAATGTTCGTGTTGGAAATTTTGTTGAAATTAAAAAGTCGGTGCTTTCAAAAGATGTTAAAGTGAACCATTTGTCTTATATTGGCGATGCCGAAATTGGAGCAAGTACAAATATTGGAGCGGGGACCATTACCTGTAATTATGACGGGATTTCTAAACATGAAACAAAAATAGGAGAAAAAGTTTTCATTGGTTCAAATACCGCACTTATTGCTCCTATTTCTATTGGGGAAGGAGCGATTATTGGTGCTGGATCTGTTATTACACAAGATGTTGCAGATGATGCAATTGCTCTTTCACGGAGTCCTCAAAAGCAAATTTTAGAGGGTGCAAAACGATTTCAGCAGCGTGCTCGGAAAATTAGAAAGGGCTAAATTTAAATGTGTGGAATTATTGGTGTTGTGGGAACCAAAGAGGCTGTTCCATTTCTTATGGAAGGATTAAGAAGGCTTAAATATCGAGGGTATGATTCTGCAGGCATTGCAACCGTTGAAAACGGCGTATTTCATCGTGTTCGTGCTGAAGGAAAATTAGAGTTTTTAGAAGCAAAACTTGAAGCATGTCATGTTCCTGGAACGATTGGGATTGGGCATACCCGTTGGGCAACGCATGGACTTCCTGTTGAACGCAATGCCCATCCTCATAGCAATGGGAAAGTTGCGCTTGTACACAATGGTATTATCGAAAATTTTGTTGAACTCTATCAAGAGTTAGCTTCTAAAGGAGCGGTTTTTGAAACAGAGACAGATACGGAAGTTGTTGTGCATCTTTTAACAGATTATCTTCTCTCTGGAAAAACCCCCAAAGAAGCCATGCAGTTAACGCTGAGTCGTTTAAAAGGAGCTTTTGCACTTGCTGTCTTATTTAAAGATTTCCCCGATCTTTTAATGGGTGCACGCCAAGGTCCTCCTTTGGCGGTTGGGTATAAAGACACTGAAATGTTTTTAGCATCCGATGCACTTGCTCTCGCACCTTTTACGCAAAAAATATCTTATTTGGAAGATGGGGATTGGGTTGTTTTAACCTCTTCAAAAGCAACAATTTATAATCAAAAAGGAGATGAGATTTCGCGTCCCATCCATACAACGGCTTTAACAGGAGAGCTTATCGGAAAAGGAAAATACAGACACTTTATGGAAAAAGAAATCCATGAGCAACCCCTTGTCATTTCTGAAACACTTCAAAGTTACATTCAACCTTTAACACAATCCATAGGGCTTCCTCCTTTTCCTGAAAATATTTCTCATATTGAGCGTATTGTCATTGTTGCCTGTGGAACATCTTATTATGCTGGAATGATTGGAAAATACTGGTTGGAATCTTTAACAGGCTTACCTGTTGATGTTGATATTGCCTCTGAATTTCGGTATAGAGAGAGTCCCCTTTCTTCTAAAACACTTTGTTTATTTATTTCACAATCTGGAGAAACAGCAGATACGCTTGCTGCTTTAATGGATGCAAAATCCAAAGGTGCGTTGATTGTCTCGATTGTAAATGTCGCAGAAAGCAGCATTGACAGAGCCTCTGATACTACGCTTTTAACGCATGCCGGTCCTGAAATTGGCGTTGCCTCAACAAAGGCTTTTAGTTGTCAATTGACAGTGCTTGCTTGTTTTAGTGTTGGATTTGCAAAATTGCGTGGAAAACTCTCTTCTCAGCAAGAGCACACCTATATTCAAGACCTTCTTATGCTTCCATCCCTTCTTACGCATGTTCTTGATGTGGAAGAGAGCATTAAGAAAATTTGTCCTGAACTGGCTCAAGCCCGAGATGTTCTTTTTTTAGGGCGCAGCCTTCTTTTTCCAGTTGCGTTAGAAGGCGCTTTAAAGCTTAAAGAGCTCTCCTATATCCATGCTGAAGGGTACGCTGGAGGAGAATTAAAGCATGGTCCTATTGCGCTTATAGATGATCAAATGCCTGTTGTTGTTCTCGCTTCTTCTGAGCTTTTTTTGGACAAAACGGTTTCAAATATCCAAGAGATAATGGCAAGATCTGCAAAAGTTATTGCTTTAGGAGATGAACATGCTCTTGAAAAAATTGGAAAATCCCTCCATGCTAAAGTTGTACTCCCAAATGTGCCTGGCTGGATTGTTCCAATTATTTATACGATTCCTGTCCAACTTCTTGCCTATCATACAGCGGTTTTAAAGGGAACAGATGTTGACCAACCCCGAAATCTTGCTAAATCTGTTACCGTTGAATAAGATTAAATCTTAAATTTTTGAGAAATAAACTCAATGCCAAAACTTTATAAAAATCTTTCAGATACATTGAATTGGCTTGAAGCCATGGGCGTTGATGAAATCGTTGGTGAAAGTCCTCAAAATAGACTGAATCTTTCTGACAATGAATCTTTTCTAAACTTCTCTGCATTAAAGAAAGAACTCGCTCAATCTCAGTCAAAAAAAACTTTCATACCAAAAGAAGCCCCTCAGAGCATCAAAAATGAAGAAAATCATTCAAAGATGGAAAACATCTTTCATAAATCTTCTTTAGAGCGCTTTTCGCCCGATGCACAACAAGGAAGTGCTTATGCACTTTCTAGAAAAGCACAAACTTTAGAGGAGTTAAAGAATATTATGAAGACTTTTGAGGGTTGTGCTTTAAAGAAAACAGCAACGAATCTTGTCTTTGGAGAAGGAAATGAAAAAGCGTCCCTCATGGTCATTGGAGAAGCTCCGGGTGCCGATGAAGATCGATTAGGACGTCCCTTTGTTGGAGTGAGTGGGCAACTGCTTGATAAAATGTTTGCAACCATAGGATTAAGCCGAAAAGAAAATATTTACATTTCTAATATCATTCCCTGGCGTCCACCTGGAAATCGTACGCCAACTCCTTCAGAAATTGCCGTATGCCTTCCTTTTTTAGAAAGGCATATTGAGTTAATTGGCCCAAAGTATTTATGTTTTGTAGGAGGAGTATCAACAAAAGCTCTTCTAAATACGACAGAAGGGATTATTCGACTTCGGGGAAAATGGCATGGATACAAAATGCCTCATCTTTCAACACCTATTCCTGCGCTTGCAATGTACCATCCCGCCTATCTTTTAAGATCTCCCTCTAAAAAAAGAGAAGCTTGGCGAGATCTTTTAACGTTAAAAGCTGTTCTGGATACAAAAAACTAAATGAGAAACAAAAAGTCTTTTAAGTGCATTCCATACACCTAAAATTTAAATCTTTTTTTTGAAAGAGTTAACCAAAACGCTCTTTTTTCTCTCTAAAAATCCCTTGTATTGCATAAATTTCTTTGATAATTACACCTCAATATTTAAAAAGGTATAATTTTTTATAATTTATTTACGAACGGTGTTTTTATGAAAAAATTCCTATATATGAGTTTATTTGCATTTCTTAGTTTTAAGAGTTTTTCTGAATGCTCTGCCATGGAAGATGATCTCAAACCTGCGTCTCTTCCAAATATAAAACTTAAACGCTATGAGATCAAAAAAAGAGAATTTGAAGAGACTTTAATAAGGCAACAAAATCTTTTATTGCAACAAAAAGAAGGAGAAGGCTGGGGAGTTTTGGTATTTAATGATGACCCTGATAAGCCGCGACCTATTTTAAGGGCGCTACGACGTTTACAACTACCCAAAGATTTTAAGCCAAGAAGCTTAGCACCTCAACCTGTTTTTAATTTTGGGAATGCAGGAGATCCGGTGGTACAAGCGGCTGTTATTGAGCCCTCTGTGGCAGATAATGGAGTTACTGGTGAATTAAAAAAATTAAAAATTTAACTAAAAGGTTCTGAAGAGTAAAAGAACAAAAAGGGAATATTTATAGGACGTTCTATAAATATTTCCTTTTTCTTAATTAAAAACAATAATTTTTAGTTTGAATATCTTTCGAAAAATTTTATTTTTCTTGAGAATTTAAAGCATACCTTTAGACCATTTAAGATAGAAAACCAAAAGGTATTTTATGCTTTTTGATTCGATGTTAACGTATTCTTCTCTTGAAATTTAAAAATTCTTTCCTTCTTAAGGATACCTTTTAGTATTTTTGTTGAATGGAGTGACACAAAAAAATCTATGCGCATCTCGTTAAAGATGCGCATATATTTTAAACTTCTTAGAAAAAAATCTCACTTATGAAAGACTTAAAAGCTTTGTTTCCAAATATTTCTACGTTTCATTGCAGATCGGATACGATTTTTGAAAGTTTCACGACTTTCTGCAGATGCTAAAGCTTCTTTCGAAACTAATCCTTTTTTCATAAGGTCATCAAAAGCTTCATTCGTCGTTTTCGGAAGCTCCCATGTATCTAAAATGCGCTTGATCTCATCAGTTATGGTTTCCTCGACCTCATAAGGTGCTAGGAGGTCATTCTTAGCTAAGAAGGTTCTTATCGCTTTTTTATACTTTGGATTCTCCCCAAGCTCAGGGGAGATTAACTTTTCTCGAATAAGTTGTTTACATGCGTACAGGGGAGCCCATTTCCGTCCATCTTTCTTAAAAAAGCTTTTTACCCCCTCTGTAACTTTACTGGAAAAAGTTCCTGTAACAAGAAGATCTTTATTCTCCATAAATCCAGCTAATTTACTTTTATAATATTGCTTTGCCTCATTTGATGCCAAGTTTTCCTCGGGGACTAACTTCTTAGTACAAAGCTTCTCAAAAGCATCTACAATTGTTAGGGGACCTTGTGCTGCTATAAATGTTTTTACCTCAGCACTGATGACTTGTTTGGTTTTTTTTCTCTGAGAAACTTCATTTAAATTATTTGCTCTTAAAAATCCTTTCATTTTTCGAGTATATTCTGTGTTATTCCCAATTTCACCAGGAACTAACTTTAGTCTTATGGCTTCAAGGCAAGCTTCTTTTGCCTTCCATTTCTTTTTACTCGATTTTAAATAATCTTTTACATCTTGAGAGATAACAAATGTTTGATCATGAGAGCGCTGAACTACTAATTTAAGTGCTCCAGTTTTCTTAAAGTAAGACCAAACGGCCTTATATGGGGATGTGGCAGGAATCGAGCTTTCATTCACTTCTTCCTGCGTTAGAACACCTCTGTTCCTAAAAAATTCTAACACGTGTTTAACACTCTCAAATTGATCTTTTTCAAATTGTATGTGTTGTTTTGTAATATACGCATTAATTTTTCTGATTGTTGGAAATTTTGATCCTCTTTCTAGATAGGGAACTTTTTTAGTGGGTGCCTCATCTTCAAACAAGTCATCCAAGTCACTCGACTCTTGATCTTTATTTGCCTCGGACTCACTGTCTGATTCAATGACTCTTTTTTTCCGTCCTTTTTCATTTTTAAGAAGCATTTCATCAAACGCGTCATCTCCTGAGTCTTCTTTTTCTATTTGTGCAGCGCTGAGATGTTTTTGCGAGCCGAAATCGTCTTCATTTGCAAAAGTTTCCTCGGTGGCAGCACCTTGATTATCTTCATTGGGAAAGACCTCCATGGTAGTAGCAATGCTTTGTTCAGAGACAGGCAGGGGTGTGCCAGACTTGAGAAGAGAAGAGGAAGCAGTAGCAAAAACAGGAATCTCTTGGTTTATAAAAGTTTTTACAAATGAAGGATTCTCAAGAGATTGCCTTTGATCCGATGCTTTTTGTATTGCTGATGCATCGCTTCTTTCTTGGAAAACAGATGGATTCAGTGCTTCAAGATCATGCAGATCTTTTCCACGCTTAGGCAGCTGAGGGGATAGAACAGAAGGTCTTTGCATTTTCTGTTCATTTTTTTGGCCAAAATAAAGTGGCTCAGGTGTTACTGGTCTTACAGAAGATCTTAAAGCTCTTTGAATAAGGTGTGAAGCATGGGAAGACCATGTTTCTGTTTTTGAAAATGGCTCTTGTTGTATATGAGAAGAGGGTTTACTTCTCTCATAACTTTCGAGTTGAAAGCGTGCTTGAGTGCTTCTTTCTCTCGGATCTCTTAAAGATTTAGAAGGCGTCTCAAAGACTTGTGCAGGATTATCTTTTTGTTGAAAAAACGCTCTGTCTCTTTCATTTTCATGCCTTTCGGAAGAGGCTTCTCTCGTCTCAAAAAACTGAGATTTTCCTGCTTCTTGCGGCCCAAAAGCATGAGCGTCTGATAACATTGATTGTGACCTATCGTCAAAACTTCTCTGATCCCAGGCGGATGAAGCTGAAGCCATTACGTCGTGAGAAGTTCTTTTAAGAGTTAAGTCTCGTGCAGAGTCCGCTCTTCTATGAGTTAAGTCCCGTCCAGAATCCGGTCTTCTAGGAGGAGCGCTCCTCTCTGTTTGTGAAGTTCTTGTTCTTGAGTCTCTTACAGCAGCATAAGGATTGTGTTGATCAGAGGAGGCGTCCATACGATATGAAGGCATGTCAAGTTCCGCATGTCTCGATGGCCTACCTTCTTCTTGAATACGTGCATGGGCCCCTAAACGAGAAAGGTTTGGAGCTCTTGAACGCGAATCTCTCTGGGCTCTTGGCCGTGCTGGTGTTGAGATTGCTTCATTTGGGAAGAGTCTGTTAAGCTCTTCACGAACTTCTTTAGCCATCACTTCAAATGAACCGCTTTCATATGGATTTTCAGAGTTTGCTAACTTTTCATCATAGCCTAGTTCCCGAATAAATGCGCTTGGAGGAGGAATGACGTCCTCTTCTTCATTTTCTTCTGGTTCATTTCCTTCTGATACATGTTCTTCTAATTCTTCTTGAGGCTCCATCTCTTCAGGAGTAATTTCTGAATCTTCTTCCTCAGCTTCCTCTTCGACGCTTGAGTTTACACGCGTCTTCTTACGGTCATATTTATCAGCATAGGTCTTTGCAAGTTCTAAAGCTTTTTGTCGCGTCATTCCCTCTGGGGTATATCCGAGAAGAATAAGTCGTGCTTTAAACATAAGATATTTGCGTTTCTGTGAAGGCATGCGTTTCAGCATTTCCTCAGCTTTTTCAAAACACTCCCACGCATAAGAAAAAGGCTTTTCTTCGTGAGGAAGATAAAATCCTTTATTAAAAATATCAGCAGATATAACTCCTATATAGTACCAAGCATGCCTTATGTATTTTTCAAGAGCGCGATCTTCAGGCGTAATCCATTCTGGATTTTGGGATGCAAAGAATCCATGAGGCATACCATTATGAGAAATAATATCATAGAGCCCTTTCCTAACATTTTCTCTATATGCACTAAGTCCGTCCCATTCAGGAAAATAATTATCTTTTGACAAAATATCTGCAAGTCGCATTACGGCAAAAGCTTTTGCGAGATAGGCATTCTGGGCGATACAATTATCTGAAGCTCCCTCTTGCTTGACAGGATGATAGCTCCTCCAAACACTTATGTAGTCTTGTTCAAAAGCGAGAGGTCCGAAATAAGAAATTTGACCGGATAAATACTTTTCCACGGAAAAAGGTTCTTCATATCCATCTATCCGAGGGATCTTTCTCTTAACAAGACCTGCGCGAACCTCGGGGTAGCGAGACACTACACTATTAAAATCTCGTTGCTCGTTGTCAGAAAGGCGAGGGGCTTCTTTCATAACGCCCCAAACATTTGCAGTTATGATAAGATTTAAAAGAAAGATTTTTAAGTGTTTCATAAAATATTGCCTCGAATTTTTTACTTTAAAAAAATATATAAAGATCCGACCCAAAAGCTTTTATTGCTTTAATTTTTCGGTTTTTAAAAATATGTTTTTAATATCACAGAAAAGATTAGAAATCAATAAAAACAAACAAATTGATATTTAAAATGTTGATTTAAAACCTCTATTTCTTAAGTGCTTGTTGTTAGAAGGTGTTGAATGTTTATGCAAACAAAACATTACGCACTAAAAGATCTTTGTAAAGAAGAAAATTGAGAAATAAAAAAACATTTTTTGAGCATTTTTAACATGTTATAATAATTAAACTTTATCTTAAAATTTAAAGTTCTTTTTTTTGAAAGAGTTAAAAAAGATCTTCTTTTTTACCTTAAATATTCCTTGTCTCCTGTAATTTTCTTTAATAGGTAAACCTCAATATTTAAAAAGCTATAATTTTTAAAGGCTTTGTTGGATAAATAAAAAGAGAAAAATCATTCTCATTTTTATTTATGCAACAAAGCCGTTTAGAATACTTATTTCAGAAAATTTTATTTTATGTCATAAGAAGAAATAAATAATGTTTTCCTCTGTAGAAAAACATTTTTAAAGTCTTTTCTTGAAAGTTATTTATGATATGCACTCGGTTTTAACACATATTGCACTTGTTGCTGTGGCTGCTCTTTTGGGAGGCATTATCCTCACGCGCCTGAGACAGCCTGCAATTTTGGGATATGTTTTTGCGGGGGTTATTTTAGGCCCTTCAGGGCTTGGATTTGTAAAGAATATTGATGGAATTTCCCTTTTAGCCGAACTTGGCATTCTTCTCCTCCTTTTTGTCATTGGGCTTGAGTTAGATCTTCACTCTTTTAAAAAGAAGTGGAAAACCTCGCTCATTATTGTTGCCCTTCAAATCTTAATGAGTGTCTTTCTTGTTGGGGGAACTGCAAAGATTTTCGGAGCTGAAACAGGACTTTGTGTTTTACTTGGATTTATTGGAGCTTTAAGCAGCACAGCCGTTGCTGTTAAGTTGCTTGAGAGTGCAAATGAGTTCCACACACCTTTGGGCCAGTCTATTTTAGGTATTTTGATCGCTCAAGATCTTGCCTTCGTTCCAATGATTCTTTTGATGCGTGGGTTTGGAGGAGGGGGATTTTCTTCTTTTTCCATCGTAAAGGTCTTCGTTTCCATAGGATTTTTAAGTTTTCTTATCCTTTTTTTACAAAAAAAAAGAAACTATAAAGTCCCTTTTGATTCTTATATCAAACCCCATAATGATATGATTCCTCTTTCTGCGTTAGCTTTTTGCTTTGCCCTTTCTGCTTTAGCGGGCATTTTAGGGCTTTCAGCTGCGTATGGTGCTTTTATTGCAGGCCTGATTATGGGAAGTAGCCAGTATCAAAAAACATTGGTTCAAGCGACGCATTCTATCCAAAGTATTCTTATGATGGTATTTTTTCTCTCTATCGGCTTGCTTTTAGATCTAAAATTTATCTACGAAAATCTTGGTCTTGTCCTTGTTTTGTTAATCCTTGTAAGTCTTGTAAAAACAATTCTCAACATAGGAATTCTTCATTTTATCAAACTGCCATGGAGGATGGCATTTTTAAGTGGTGTGATTATTGCTCAACTTGGGGAATTTTCTTTTCTTCTCGCGGGCGTTGGAAGAGAAATACAGATTTTAGATGAAAAAGGAACAAAATATGTAATTGCCTTAACGGCTTTATCCTTAATTTTTAGTCCGATTTGGCTTCATTGTATTCGACGCTTTAAGAAAATGAGATTTGACCAATCTTTAACTTTTAAAGAATTTATTAAAAAAGGATTTTCTGGAGAGCTTTCTTATCTTGGGAAAGTACGGAAAAATTTAAAATTTTATCTCAACAAAGAGGTAGATTAAGAAGATGAAACCAACTTTTGAAACCGAAGCTTTATTTTTACCAAAATTTGTTATCGGTGTTGATGAAGTGGGTTATGGAGCATGGGCAGGTCCTGTTATTGTGGGGGCTGTGGCTCTTGATATTTCTGCGCTTCCTTCGGATCTTTTGAATAAGATTAATGATTCTAAAAGCTTATCTTTCAAAAAACGTGAAAATGTTTATGAGAGTTTTATGTCATATTCTGGAAAAGGTATTTATTTTTCGCTCGATCACGCGACAAATCAAGAAGTGGACGCATTGAATGTTCGTGGGGCTACACAAAGGGCTATGAAGCGTGCGGTTGAAAAACTCTTAAATCAATATCCAGCTTTTTTATGGGGCGGTATTTTGGTTGATGGAACGCATGCTCCTAACTTTTCTCTTAAAACACAATGTATTGTTGGAGGAGATCGAAAATGTCTTTCCATTGCAGCAGCATCTATTGTCGCAAAAGTGACGCGCGATAGAATGATGCAAAGACTTTCAGAAGAATATCCGCACTATGCTTGGGATAAAAATGTGGGATATGGGACAAAACATCATCAAGAGGGATTAAAATCTTTCGGCCCAAGTCCGCATCATCGTATGAGTTATAAGCCCTTGCAGGCTTTTATGTGATGAAAAACTTTAAAGAACATGGCGCATAATTTTTTTCATAAGCGTGGGAAGTGCTTGCTCAGAGATTTTTGCAAGAGGGCACCAAAATTGATTTTCTAAAAGAGAGAGGTTATCTCTTTCGATGAAAGATTTTAAAACACGAACTTTTAAATGAAAATGTGTAAATGTATGGGAAACAACCCCTTTTAAAGGAAGAGCCTCTTCTTTAAAAAAAAGATTTTCTTCGTTTTTATTTAAATAAGGAATAGGAACCATAACGAGACCACCTAAAAGGCCTTTGTGCGGTCTTTTTTCAAGTAGGAGAGCTCCCGACTTGCTTTCAATCCAAAATGCATCAAGTGTGCGTGTTGGTTTTAAGGAGGCTTCTTCTTTTAAAGGATAAATTTCTGCCTTTCCTTTTTGAAAGGCTCTGCAAAAATCTTTTAAAGGACAAACAAAGCACGTTGGGTTTTTAGGTGTGCAAACCAATGAGCCAAGATCCATAAGGGCTTGTGCATAGTCGCCGAGCCGTTGAAAGGGGGTATGATGACGTGCTAAATTCTTAAGAAGAGATTTAGAAGTTGGAAGGGGTGTATCTATGGCATAAACACGGGAAAGAACACGTTCTATATTGCCATCCAAAGGAGACGTATTTTTTTCAAAGGCAATGGCAGCAATCGCAGCTGCTGTATAAGGTCCAATACCGGGTAATGTGAGGAGTGTTGATTCGGAGCTTGGAAAATCTCCCTTATAAAGGGTAGCAATTTCTTGCGCACATTTAAAAAGATTTCGAGCGCGTGCATAATAACCTAATCCTTGCCATGCATGCAGAATATCATCGAGAGAAGCTTCACTTAAGGCGTGCACAGTTGGCCAAAGACGGATGAAATTTAAAAAATAAGGAATGACCGTCGGAACAGTTGTTTGTTGAAGCATGATTTCCGAGAGCCAAACATGGTAAACATTCGGTTTATGCCCTGGTAAAGCGCGCCATGGAAGTACCCTACGGTTTTTATCATACCACGGCAGAAGGTGTTGTTGGATTAAGTGAGCGTCAAAAAGATTTATTTTCAACGTTGAAAAAATAGTTTCCATGAAAACACAAAAGTAAAAAAGATTAGTTTAACCTAAAATTTTGGGATTTTTATAGAATTTTTTTATCAATATCATATTTCTCTGGAAAAAGGGAGAATATTTTCTGAATAATAAATAGATGTTCCTCTTCCCTCTTAATTGAAAATTTATTGACAATTATAGTCAAATTAAGTTACCTTTAAATAGAAAAAAGTAATAAAAAAATAAAAATTAAGGAGAGAATAATGATAATAAAGAATATTGCTTTAAAATCAATGATAACAGTAAGTTTAGCATCCTTTTTATTTGGGTCATTTTCTGTAAAAGCATTGGAGACACATGGTATCCTATGTCCTGAAAACTTTCCTGGAAGCGACCATTTGTTTTATCAAAATGACAAGTATTTTACGGATATTAATCGTAATGTTTGGCTTGTAGACTATACACATATAGTTAAGGGGCATGTATCTCAAACTGATCATATAATGAGAGTGCATCCTTCTTTTGTTAATCACGTAGGAGATAAATGCTTTTATGAATTGAAAAATGAGAGAGATGTTAAAATTGGAGGATTTGATTTAACGCTACATAAGATTTTTGATTCTCATCACCGCTAACATTTCTATTAAACAAAAAGCTTTTCTCAAGATATGTTAAGGTCTTAATAAGTTATATCTTTAATAAGATTTTCTCTCTTTTGGTAAAGATAATCAAAAGAAGAGAAAATCTTTTTTATTTTATTTAAAACAAAAAATTAAATTGACATTGTTTTTTTCTGATAAAATTGTCAAGATTTTTAAATAAATTAAGCTTTTTTCAAAAAAGTTCTTTCTTATTTAATGAATATGTTAGAAAGAAGCATAATTTTTAAAATTTAAAAGAGGAATTCATGAGTCGCATTCTTGAAATTATTTCCTATGATCCATTGTGGCCAAAAATGTTTGAAGAAGAAGCCCAAAAGATCAAAGCGGCTTTGGGAGAAAATTATTCCTCACTTTATCATATTGGATCAACCTCAGTTGTCTCTCTTGCAGCTAAGCCAATTATTGATATTCTTTTGGTTGTAAATAAAATAACAGACTCTTATCCAGAAGCTTTGGCTTCACTTGATTATAAATTTAGAGGCAGGATCGTAAGTCCTCTGAGTAACTTTTATCAAAAAGGTATACCCCAACCTCAATTTCATCTTCATCTTTATGAAGAAGGAGATGAAGCAATAGGACTTCATTTATCTCTTCAACATTATTTAAGAAATCATCCTTCAGAAATCATTTCTTATAGTCAGCTCAAATTTCATTTGCAGGAAAAATATAAAGATAAGAATGATTATGCCCAATATCGTATTGAAAAAGCTCCGTTTATTGAGGATCTTCTTCAAAAAGCAAAATTTGAAGGATTAACTTTAAATTATATAGAATCTTCTTTAAATAAGAATGCTTCTGAAAAAGATTGGATCATTTTTAAAGAATTTCAAAAAGAAGAATTTTTAAATTTTAAAGATGATGATACACTCTTTAACGCGTGCATTTCAGAAAAAGATCATCTTTATTTCAGTTTAAAAAAAGGCCTGACAGTTGTTACTGTTGCACATGTTGTTATGCTTGACTCTCATAAAGCTTTTTTGAAATCAATCGCTACATTTGATTCTCTTGAAGGAAAAAAATATGCTCAAAAAATTTTTGAATTACTCCAAAAATGGGCAAATTCTCATCATTACCATTGGGTGCAAGACACCATGTTTTCTAAAATAAATTCAATTTAGAAGACTCTTATAATGAAAGAAGAATACTTTTTAAAACATAAAAGGAAAATAAGAAGTGGCAGAACATCCTTTAATTGAAAATATCTTAACTTTTTGGTTTTCTTCTGCTAAATCAAAAACATATGGTCAATTCCAACCGATGTGGTTTAAGAGTACGCCTCAAATTGATCAAGCAATCAAATTAAGATATGAAAAAATCCTTGAAGAAGCTAAAAAAGGAAGATTTGATGATCTTCAAAAAACGCCTGAAGGCATGTTAACTCTTATCCTTCTCTTTGATCAATTTCCACGGAATATGTATAGAAATTCTTCTAAGGCCTACGAAACTGATGAAAAAGCGCGTTCGTTAGCTCAAAAAGCTCTTGATTTAGGCTTTGATCAAAAACTTCCTGAGTTTATGCGGCCTTTTGTATACCTGCCATTTGAACATAGCGAAAATCTTAAAGATCAGGAAAAATCTATTGCCCTTTTTGAATCCTTAGGAAACCAACATTTTCTTGATTATGCTTTAAATCATTATGATATTATAAGACGCTTTGGGCGTTTTCCATTTCGAAACAAATACCTTAAACGGGTAAATACGGAAGAAGAAAATGCTTTTCTGAAAGAGAATAAAATGATGTAATTTTGACAGATTCGTTGCATAGTAACTCTTTTCATTCTCATCACCATAGTTTTCATAGATTTTACAGAAAAAGCGCACTCGGCCTCTTTAACAGACGAATAAAATAAGATTAAAAAAAATGAATGATGTCAGAATTCATAAAAAACAATTAGAGCGCATTTGCAATGTTTTTAAAGACTTTTTTTAAAAGATGATAAGCTTTGGATATTTGGATCATGTACCAATCCAAAAGCAAAAGGCGGAGATATTGATCTTTATATAGAAACAGATTATACCTCTGCGCAAGAGATTGTTGAAGCACGGTTAAAATTTCTAACGGCATTAAAAATTCAAATTGGGGATCAAAAGATAGATGTTGTTGTAAAATATAAAAATCACTATTTACCCATCTACGAAATTGCTCAAAAAGAAGGAATACGTTTAATATGAAGGATAGTGAAACTTTAAAGTCCGTTATGAAAATTTGTGATATCCATGCTTTTCGTCTGGAAAGAGCTCTTATTCATATTCATCAATTTGTGCCAATCACCCCCAAAAAAATTTCAAGCTTTTCGGACCAAGATCTAAGTTTTTTAGAACTTTTAACAAGTCGATTTTCAAAACTTCTGGATTTAATAGGAAGTAAAGTATTTCCCTTTGTTCTTCGTATTTTAAAGGAAGATGAAGAAAATTTTAGTCTCTTGGATCGACTTTATAAGCTTGAAAAACTTGATTTTTTACCCAGTGCTCAAATGTGGATGGAAATGAGAGAAATTCGAAACCATGTTACATATGAATATCCCGATGATCCGGACCTCGCGGCTCAAAACCTGAATAAAGTGATTGAAGCCTCTCAGGATCTTTTAAGTTATTGGAAAGCTTTAAAAAATAAAATTCATAACTCTTCTTTTTTTAAATAGAAAGCAAATTATGAGCTTATCAGAACACTCTTGTCTGCCTTGCCAAAAAGGAATGACTGCCTTAAAGAAAAATGAAGCAGATATACTGCTCGAAGAGCTTGGAAAAAACTGGAAAATTCAAGAAGAAGGACATCTTTATAAGAGTTTTGACTTTCCTAACTTTATGAAGGCCATGGATTTTTCGAATCAAATTGCTTCTCTTGCTGAAAAAGAGGGTCATCATCCTAACTTAAAGATTTCCTGGGGAAAGTGTGAAGTAGAAATCTGGACCCATAAATTGAATGGTTTGAGTAAAAGCGATTTTTTTCTTGCGGCCAAGATTGATAAACTACTTTAAATATTTAAAGAAAAATGAAAATTTGGTAACTTCGGACCCGTATATTGATTTAAAGATTCTTCTTGGTTTATTAAAAAATTAGGACTTTCTTAATTTAGAACTTTTACCTTTTCTAAAAAAATCGTAGACTTTTAATATGCAAAAAAACAAATTTATCAAACGTCGTGGAACTTATGCTGTTCCCCAATCTATTGGTCTTCGCATTGAGCGACTTTTAGAGCCTTTTATAAGGTCTCATGGATTTTCTGAAGCACGGATCATTCTTGATTGGGAAAAAATCATGGGAGTTTCTTTAGCAAGTCAAACACAACCTCAAAAAATTTCATTTTTAAAGGGTCAACGGGGGAATGGAACTTTAACACTTCTTGTCACAAGCGCCATTGCGCCTGAAATCTTGCATCTTTCTCCCCAAATTATAGAACGCATTAATGGATATTTTGGATATAAGGCAATTGAAAAGATTGTTTTAAAGCATGGCCTCATAAAAAGCTCTCTTTCACAACATAAAGAGAATGCTTCTTCTATTCGTAGAAAATTAGAAGAGAATGAAATTCAAGAAATTAGAAGTCTTGTTGCTGAAATACCAGACGAAAACCTTAAAAACGTTCTTTCTAATCTTGGGGTTCATATTATGGAAAAAAAGAACGCTTAATTTTTTAAAGAAGCTGAAAAGATCTTTTCTTAAAGAAAATAACCCGCTATCCTTTTCGTTAGGAAAATAAAAAAATTGAAGGAAGCTAATGAATAAGCTAAAATTGATATGCGTCTGGTTACTTTTTTTAAGTCTTGGAATGGGATGGGGAACTCCTCTTCATTCTAAGCAACCATGCTTAAAGGGAAATCCACATAATATTATTGTAGAGCAAGAAGTTGTTCTTGGTAATCCTCAAGCTCCTGTTGTTATTATATGTTATTCTTCTTTTACATGTCTTCATTGTGCACAATTTCATCTCAAAGTCTTTCCGTTTTTGAAGCAAAAGTATATTGATACGGGACGTGCATTTTATATTATGCGAGATTATCCTTTAGATGGCATTTCTCTTAAAGCGTCTCAATTAGCGCGTGCTGAAGGGGTTTCTAATTATATAAAAAATGCAGAAGTATTTTATTATCGTCAAAAAGAATGGATAACGTCTAAAAATCCAGAAAAAATCCTCCAAAAGCTGGTTAAAGCAGGGGGTGCTTCTGAACAGGATATTCAAAATATTCTTAAAAATAAAGATGTTCTAAAAATAATTCTTTCTCAAAGACTTGAAGCTCAAAAAAAATTAGGTATTACGCATACACCTACTTTTATTATTAATGGACGAAAAGTTGAAGGTTATATGTCCTTTGAACAATTAGAGAAATATCTTGAAGAAGCCGAAAATTGTTAATATTCCAATGCCCATGAAAAATAAATCTTTAACAGAAGAAGAAATTTTAAACGAGAAAATTGCATCTTTTCGACAAAAGCCGAGACTTTTTCTTCAAACCCCCTCACAAAAGTTGGGGCAGAAACAAGCTGTTTCATTTTTTCGTGTTGGAAGTGAGTTTGTCTCAGCAATTATTGCAAGTGTTCTTTTGGGCCTTGGAATAGATGCTTTATTTAATATACAACCTTATGGAATTATAGGATTTTTTGTAATTGGAAGCATTGCGGGGTTTTTAAATATTTTCAGAATTTTAAGACAAATGCATCGCATACAAAAAGATGATGTAAAAACTGAAATTTAAAATTAATTACCTTAAACTTAAAAATTCTAAAAATTTTTAAGTTTATATTTTTCTTGAGTCTTCCATGATTTTAGGAAAGAATGAGTCTTATAAGGAGAAAGACGTGACAGACGAAATTCAAAATCTTCCTGGAAAAGCACCCCAAGAAATTCATAGCCCTTTGCATCAATTTGAAGTTAAGACATTGGTTCCTATGCATCTTGGGAAATATGATGTTTCTTTTACAAACGCATCCTTATTTATGGTTTTAGGAGTTGCTTTTACCCTTATTTTTTTTATGAGTGCTATGCGGAAAAAGAGTCTTATTCCTACAAAATTTCAACTTATCGCAGAAATCCTCTATCGGTTTGTGGCTGGGCAACTTGAAGAAACAGCTGGAAAAGAAGGACAAGTCTATTTTCCTTTTGTCTTTTCTTTGTTTCTCTTTATTTTAGGCGCCAATCTTTTGGGAATGATTCCTTATTCTTATACCATTACAAGTCAGATTATTGTTACTTTTTCTTTAGCAATGCTTGTTTTTATTATAATTACCTGTGTGGGTATATTACGACATGGGCGCCGGTTTATAACCTATTTTGTGCCAAGTGGGGTTCCAAAAATTTTATTCCCGCTCATTGTTCCCATTGAATTAATTTCTTATCTTTCTCGGCCAGTGAGTCTTTCTATTCGACTCTTTGCAAATATGATGGCAGGCCATACAATGCTTAAGGTTTTTGCTATTTTTACCGTTATTATGGGTATGTGGGGGGTCGCTCCTCTTATTTTAAATATTATTCTTACCCTTTTTGAAATTATGGTTGCTATCTTACAAGCTTATGTTTTTACAATTTTAACGTGTATTTATTTACATGATGCTATTCATTTGCATTAAGAAAAATATAAAGTTTTGTAAGAAGGCTTGAATTAATCGGTGAATTCATTAACAATAGGATATAAAGGAGGATTAAAATATGGATGTTCAATCAGCAAAAATGATTGGTGCCGGCTTAGCTGTCGTTGCTTTGCTTGGTGTTGGTATTGGTATTGGTAATATATTTTCAAGTCTCATTTCAGCTATTGCCCGCAATCCATCTGCGCGCGATCAACTTTTTCCCATTGGGCTTTTGGGCTTTGCTTTAACAGAAGCTGTTGCTCTTTTTGCGCTTTTGATTGCTTTTCTCATTTTGTTTTTATGAGTTAAAATAACAAATGCCCCAACTCAATGTTGAGACTTTTCCCTCATTAATTTTTTGGTTAATTTTGAGTTTTGGAGTCCTTTATCTTGGTTTGAGGTATCTTATCATTCCTAAAATTTCTAAAACCATGGAAATGCGGGAAGAAAAAATAGAGACTTACCTTGAAAAAGCGCAGGAATTTCAAAAAAAATCTTTAGAGATTCAAAAATCAAATGAAGAGAAACTTCATGAAGCTCATCTTGACGCTCAAAATTTATTTACTCAGCATGCGAGAGAAATGAAAGAGCTTTATCAAAAACAAGAAAACGAAATTGCTGAAAATTTTCATCAGCAATACTTAAAATTTGAAAAAGACTTGCTTTTAAAACAAAATGAAATATCTCAAAGCCTTAAATCGGATGCGGCACAGTTTATTGAGACATTTTTAAAAAAAACAACAGGAAAACACATACCACTTGAAGAAATTCAAAAAGAACTTCTTCAAATGAAGAAAGATGGAAAGAAATGATGACTATATTTTCTGATCCAACTTTTTGGACTCTTATTGCTTTCCTTTTTTGCATTGTTTTTTTTGGAATAAAAGGATTTTTTTTTATAAAAACGTATCTTCAAAATCAAATCGTTCAAATAGAATCCCATCTTAAAGAAGCACAAAATCTTGCAAAAGATGCTGAAAACCTCTTCCTTAAAAGGATGCAAGAAAGCGAAGATCTTAAGAAAACAATAAAAGAAATTAAAAAAAATTCTCAGCAGGATAGTACATTTCTTTCTCAGGAAACATATCATAAAATAGAAGACCATCTAAAAAGAAGTGAAATACGTTTTCAAAAACGTTTAAAACTTATAGAGGAGCAGGCTTTTTTAAAAATAAGAGAAGAGATTGCGGATCTTATTTATGAAGGAAGCTTTAATTTATTAAAAAAGCAACAAGACAAAAAGTCTCAACGTTTCTTTATAAAAGAAGCGCTTGAGACTCTGCCACAGAACATTCAAAGAAATACGTAATGATTATAATTTAGAAGAAAGGCTACACTCAATCTCTTGAGTTGCTTGAGAGAGCGTGGTGTTCTCTACAAGAGCTTTTTCACGTGCAAGCCGAATAAGAGCTGCTTGAAAAATTTGACGCTCACTATAGGATTGTTCTTGATTGGGTTGTATTTTATAAAGATCACGCAATACTTCAGCAATCGCAAGCGGATTGCCAGAGTTGATTTTTGCTTCAAATTCTTGAGCGCGCTTACTCCACATTATTTTCCGAATTTGAGGCGGGGCCTTCAAGACTTCTGAAGTTTTATGAAAGACGTCTGGTGCGCTTAGCTTCCGAAGGCCAGAACTTTGAGCTCTTGTAAGAGGAAGACGTATGGTCAGTTGATCTTGATCAAATTGTATAACATACACTTGCAATACATGACCAGAGATATCCTGTGTTTCAATATCTTTGACACATCCAACACCACGCGTTGGATAAACAACAGTATCACCGATAGAAAATAAAATTTCATGTGACATAACAAAAACCCATATGAAAAATTTAAAATTCCGAATAATCTAACTTGTGTGACAAAAATAAAATCAAAGGAGAAAATCCTAAAAGGGATAATATCTACACACGAAAGTCTTTTATCATTATTTATCATATAAAGTCAACTCTATTCTTTAAGTTGCATATTTCCATATAAGTGTTTTTAGATGAAAGGATTAATATTAATATATGAAGATGAAAAAATTAGATTTATACTAAATTTTTCTTATATTTTCATATAGAATTTCTTTGACATCCTTTTTGGGGAATTAGAAAAGATATCTAAAGTTTATAAAATCTCTCTTTTTTAAAAAAAGGGAGTATGCTATAGAAAAAAAGTCTTCGAATAAAGTTCGGCGGGCGTGGTGAAATTGGCAGACACGCCAGATTTAGGTTCTGGTGACGAAAGTCGTGGGGGTTCAAGTCCCTCCGCCCGCACCATATGTTTTTGTTATGTTATAAGGTAGTTATTTTTTCATGAAAATCACTGAAAACCAAGTTACAGGTCTTATCCATCATTTTAACATTATTATTCCAGCAGCGGAAATTGCCCAGTCCATGGATATTCGTCTCAATAAAATTGGACAAACAGTTCAAATGCCTGGCTTTAGAAAAGGGAAAGTCCCTTTTGCAATGCTCAAACAGAGATATGGAAGGGCC
Source organism: Pseudomonadota bacterium (assembly GCA_018242545.1). Classification (NCBI taxonomy): domain Bacteria; kingdom Pseudomonadati; phylum Pseudomonadota; species Pseudomonadota bacterium. The sequence goes on along the minus strand of JAFEBT010000004.1, from coordinate 3,822 downwards.
GCGCTTGGTGAAGTTGTAGAAGAACAAGTTGAAAAAAATGTTCAAAAAGCACTTACAGATGCTAAAATTCGTCCAGCTCTAAAGCCTAAAGTTACCCTTGAACATTTTCGTGAAGGCGAAGATCTAACGATTAAGGTTTCTGTTGAAGCTCTTCCAAAGATTGAGAATCTTAGTATTGAAGGTTTTACGCTCGAAAATTTAAAGGCGGATGTTACGGATGAGGAAGTTGATGCTCGGATTGAAAAGTTAAGGGAAAACACCAAATTACCGACTGCTCTTAAAAATCCTCGTTCAATTCAGAAGGGGGATATTGTTTACCTTGTGTACAGCATTACTTTAAATAAAAAAGTAATTGATAAAAAAGAAGGAGAAGGCGTTCCTTATACAATGGGGTCAAATTTTTTTGGCATTGAATTTGATAAATCTTTGGAAGGTCTTAAAATTGGAGATACGAAGACGCAAGATATTGTGCTTCCTTCTCCAAATTATGGAAAAGATTCAGGAAAAAACGCTGAAATTACATTTACAATAAAAGATATCATGGTTTTAGAGTCTTCAAATCTCGAAGTTCTTTCAAAAAACAATGGTTTCAAAGATGTTGAGGAGTTTAAGAAAGCTGTTAAAGATTCTATAATCTCCCATTACGATTCTTATACACGTCAAAATATGAAGCGCCAAATTTTAGATCGTCTCTCTCAAGATCATCAATTTGATGTGCCAGCTGGGCTTATTGATTTAGAATTTGACGCCATCTGGAAAGAGCACGAAAATTTTGAAAAAAATAAACAACAAACGGATATGAAGCCTCTGTCTCAGGCAGAAAAAGAAGCCCTTCAAGCGGACTACAGAAAAATTGCAGAAAGGCGCGTGAGACTTGGTCTTTTGCTTGCTGAGATCGGCATTCAGAATAATATAAAGGTAACAAATCAAGAGCTTGGAAAAGCACTTTATGAATACTCTATGAACTATCCCGAGCATCAAAAGGAAATTATAGAATATTACCGCAATAACCAAGAAGCAATGACAGCTTTTCAGGCTCCTATTTTTGAAGAAAAAGTTGTTGATTTTATTATCCAAAAATCAAAGCTTACGGATCGCAAAGTAAGTATTGAAGAGCTGATACATCTTCTTGAAGAAGACGACGAAAATATGGATGATGGAAAATGTGATCATAAAGGAGAATGTGGTCATAAAAAGTTAGATGAAAAAAATCAAAGACTTCTGTAAAAAAAAGTTAAAAAGTCATCTTAAAAGGGCTTTATTTTTTAGAAAAGGAAACACGACATGTCTTATCCTACAAATTTTAATGATCCAACGATGGATACATTAATTCCTATGGTTATTGAACAGACAAGCCGTGGGGAAAGATCTTTTGATATTTTTTCAAGACTTTTAAAAGAAAGAATAATATTTTTAAATGGGCAAGTTGAAGATGGCATGGCAAGTGTTGTTTGTGCTCAATTATTATTTCTAGAATCTGAAAACCCTGATAAAGATGTTTATATTTATATTAATTCTCCCGGAGGCGTTGTAACCTCAGGTCTTGCTATATTAGATACGATGAACTATATACGGTGTGATGTGGCAACATTTTGCATGGGGCAAGCTGCGTCTATGGGATCATTTTTACTTGCTGCTGGAACAAAGGGCAAAAGATATTGCCTTCCAAATGCACGTGTTATGATTCATCAGCCCCATGGAGGTGCACAAGGTCAGGCGACAGATATAGAGATTCAAGCGCGTGAAATTTTATCCATAAGAGCACGTTTAAATCGTATTTATTCTGAGTACACAGGGCAGCCCTTAAAGGTTATTGAGGATGCTCTTGAAAGAGATCGATTTATGTCTGCGGAGGAAGCAAAGGAATTTGGTCTTGTGGATCATGTTGTGACAAAACGGCCACCGCTTGAAAAAGTTTAATCTTAAGTTAACGTAAAGCCTGTTGATCCTGTCGTTATAAATTTGTAGAAAAATTATCTTTAAAGAAAGTTTTTAAAGATTTTAAGGTTGCACAACTTTAAGATGAACAGGTAAGATAAAAGAAAAAGCATCGGTAACATGACTTACCATGCCAAAATTGGTGATTAAAATGAGTAAATCAGAATCAGACACATCTCAACAAGATGCTTTATTTTGTGATTTTTGTGGAAAGAATCAAAATGAAGTTCGTAAACTTATCGCAGGTCCAACGGTCTTTATCTGTGATGAATGTATTGAACTTTGTAATGATATCATTCGCGAAGAATACAAATCTTCCATCTCAAAATCAGGCCGTGGTTTTCCAACACCCCATGAAATTCGCCAAGTTTTAGATGATTACGTTGTGGGGCAAGAGGAAGCAAAAAAAATTCTTTCTGTTGCTGTTTATAATCATTATAAGAGGCTTATGCATGATTCCAAAGGAGAGGATGTTGAGCTTGCGAAATCTAATATCCTTCTTATAGGTCCAACAGGATGTGGAAAGACACTTCTTGCACAAACGCTGGCACGTATTTTAGATGTTCCCTTTACCATGGCCGATGCGACAACCCTTACGGAAGCAGGTTATGTGGGAGAAGATGTTGAAAATATTATCTTAAAGCTCTTGCAAGCAGCTGATTATAATGTTGAACGGGCACAGCGCGGAATTGTTTATATTGACGAAGTAGATAAAATTTCTCGCAAATCAGATAATCCCTCGATTACACGCGATGTATCGGGCGAGGGTGTTCAACAGGCGCTGTTGAAGATTATGGAAGGTACCATTGCTTCCGTTCCGCCACAAGGGGGTCGTAAACATCCCCAACAAGAATTCCTTCAAATTGATACAACAGATATCCTCTTTATCTGTGGCGGAGCTTTTTCAGGGCTTGAAAAAATTATAGCTGCACGTGGTAAAGGAGCATCCATTGGGTTTGGTGCCAATGTTCAAGGACCAGATCAAAGAACAACGGGCTCTCTCTTAAAGGATGTTGAACCTGAAGATCTGTTAAAATTTGGGCTTATTCCTGAATTTGTAGGACGTCTTCCAGTTATTGCGACATTATCAGATTTAGATAAATCTGCTTTAATTGAAATTCTAACAAAACCAAAAAACGCACTTATTCGCCAGTATCAAAAGCTCTTCGAGATGGAAGGGACTGAACTTGAGTTTACGCCAGACTCATTAGATGTCATTTCTCAAAAAGCCATTGAACGAAAAACAGGTGCCCGTGGTTTGCGTGCAATTCTTGAGCATATTTTATTAGATACTATGTATGATCTTCCGGCTCAAGAAAGTATTGCAAAGGTTGAGATCAATGCAGATGTTGTTTTAGAAAAATCTTCTCCAAAATTTACAATGACACCTGCTCAAGAGAAGGAAGAACCTTCAAGAAAAGAGGCTTCATAAAAAATAAAATAGGGCTTAAATAAGTTATGAATAAGGAGGTTAATAACCTCCTTATTTAGTTGATATTTCTTTTTTATGAATAACAACTTTTCTTAACTGGGCTTCATCAGATTAAGCTTTGGCAAAGGGCTTTTTAATTAAAAAAAAGTTAAGTGCAGCTTTTTAAGAAAATTCAAAGCCTTATTTAAACCCAAACTTCCTAAAATAAATAGGTAACAGATTAAGATAAATATTTAATTGAAATCTTTTTCTAAGATTGGAGAAGATTCTGTAAAGTCTAATACCTGTGCATTCGTTATTTTAATAAGGTCAGAGGTTTTAATCCGAAGGGTAGCTTTTGGAATTCCACAACCTCCATAACAATTTTCATTTTTTAAAACTTTATAATCGATTAAAGTAGGTTGTGTGGACAAAAAATTAAGGAAGCCAGATGAAGGTACCAACAAAATATA
>JAFEBT010000003.1 GCA_018242545.1 Pseudomonadota bacterium | reverse complement strand
CCTCAATATCTCTTCTCTCTCCTTCTTTGTCAATTTAATTGATGACACGCCCTAGGAGGATTTGGAATTTCTTTACTTGTTTTATGGGAAATAAATGCAATTTATATTGGAAAAAAATTTCAAAAAGCTTTATCTCAAAAAGAAACGATATGTTAAAAACAGTGTCTTTATAGAAAAATTAAAATTTTATCTTTTAAAAGATCTTTTTAAAATCATTCATTATCTGAGTAAATTTTTTGTTATGATTTTGCTTGTTTCATTTGAAAAATCATGAAAATGAAAGTAAGACTTAAACATCCCAAAGTCCACCAGAGTAAGCTGGTATTTCCATAAAAATTAATGAGTGCACCGACGCTTAAAGGTGCAAGAAAATAACTTGAAGACCTTATTAAAGAAAAAGAAGCCATTCCGTAAGAAAGATTTTTGCCTGAACATTGGGTTGCAAACCAACCATACATCAAAAAAATAAAAGCTTGTTTTGCTCCTCTGATGATAAAAAATAAAAACAAGAGAATATGTTCTTCCTTAAAAAAGAAAGACAAGATTGAAGCAAAAAGGCCCATGCAAACGGTTAAAAGGAATGTAATTTCATATCCCCATTTATCTCCTATGCGCCCTGCTATTGGCATTAGGATAAGAGCCCCTAAACTTGTAAAAGAGTATGCCAAAGCTGCATTTCCTTCATTCAACCCTGTGCCTTCAAAAAAGATGGCTAAATAACTTCTAAATGCCCCACCAATACTTGACATTAAAAAGATTGACATAAAAATTAAAGGTGCCATAAGAACGATTCTAGAAAAGGAACCAGAGGAAGTATGAGAGTGTGTAACAGTTTTATTTTGTTTATCTTTAGAAATGGTCTTCCATTTTAAAATAAGAAAATAGCATATCCCATTTCCCACCATACAAGCTCCAAATACCATAAGGGGTGACTGTAAAAAATCTACGCAAGCCGCGCCCAAAGCTCGAGATAATGCAACTTCAATTCCCATTAAACTAAAAAACGTTGCTCGATAAGGAGGCTGAAAAATCTCAGCTTCAAAACAAGCTATTTCCAGGAAAAGGAGCCAGAAAAAAAATCCTATTATAAAGCGCAATGGAAAATCGTAGGATGTATTAATCAGAAAAATCATCAAACCAAAAGAAATAAATAAAGTTATCAGTGAAACATGTAATCGATGCTTCAAAAGAAAATGTTCACGGATTTTTGGGAAAAAAAAGGTGCTTAAGAGAGCGCCCAGACAAGGCATTGCAAAATTCAAAGAAATTAAATCGGCTTTGAAAACTGAAAGTTGATGAATATCAAGGTTTACATACGTCGTAATAAGGGCACAGCTCAAATAAAGAATACCTGATATCAATATAATAAAATAAAAATCTTGCTGATTGTGTATCCCATATTTTTTAAGAAAATTTTGAGAAAAAGCCGAAATTGATTTCATGTTTTTGGTATCCTACCTTCGATATTTATTTTTTTACGTTAAAGGTAATTTTTGTTTTTAAAGTAAGAATTTATAACGTGTTTTTCTTTTATTTTTTATAAGGATACTCAATAAGAGTAGACATAAAAGAGATATAAGTCAAGAGGATGAACGAAGCTCTTTTAAGAGAATTTGTATAAGATTTTTGCGTTTTTAGATCATTCTTACATACATATGATATGTAACATTTTCTCTAAAAGAAAGATTTCTTAAATCCATGTGACAAACTGATTTAAGGAGGGTCCCTGAGTCATCGCAGGTTCCTTCTTTGCTTTTAACAGAATTTGGTCTTACCTCTAAAGAAAAGAATTTTCGCGTCATTATAAAAAATTTAAGCGAAAGAATCCGCTTTTTCAGTAAGAGAGAGAAACTTAATTCGAGGGCTCGTGGGATCTGATTTGTTCTCAGCATCGTCTTCATTGACGGGACTTAAAACCAATCTTTTAACGAAAGAAGTTAAAGAGCGGGCATCTTTCCGAGCTGGCTTCAATGTTAGTCTCCATTTACCTATGTGGGGACTTTTTTCAAGGAGAAGCCCAACCTCTTTTGAAAATCTTTCAAGTGCGTTTTCCATCCTCTTTATATGGGGATTATGTGCCGGAATCTCTAAGGTAAGAGTTTGATAAGATCTCATTTTTTGGGACGTAGATGGATCAGAACAAAGCGTGGGTAAGAATATTTTTACAAGATAGGGACCTAAGAAAGTCATAAGTTTTCTTCCGCGCGCATCAGGCTGAATGTAGGCCATGAAATTCAAGTTTGTTCTATCCTCTTCTTCGAAAATAAAATATCCTAAAAAAATAGGATTTGAAGGATCTGATATGTCTTCTAACACGAAGGGCAGAAGAGGGTTGTAATTAGGTCCTGTTTCTAATTGTTTGCTCCAGTATAAAGTATAAAGAAGTTCTGTTCTGCACTGTGTCATTGTGCTGAGGCTTATAGAGTCATCTTCATTTTTTCGTGCAATAGAAAAAGGGCCAGGAGACTGATCTGGCTTTGTGATATCAGAACTTATAATATTCCGGAGTCGTATGGAACAATCATTTATGTTAAGTTCTGCATGAATAGAGAGACGATGTTTTGATTGAGGGGGACGGGAAGTCTCCTCAAGAGAAAAGAGAGGAGCTTGCATAGCATTTATGGGATTTAGGTAAGAAAAAAACACAACAAAAATCACAATATAAAACGGAGTTTGTTTTTTATCCATTGCTCCTCCTTAGCAAAAATTTGATATAAAAATTCGGAAAATAAACAAGAAGGCGGAGTGATTAAGAGAACACATTAAAAGCGATATTTATCTAAAAGAATGCTTTCCATGTCCTAAATTTTTATGTGAAAAGAGAGTGCTGTCAAGAATTTTATAATTTTTTATAAAATTAAATTTTAAAATCAGGAAAATTAGGAAAACTATAGATCCTAATTAGAGCTAAAGTTTAAAAAAAAGCTGATTTTCGTCTCTGTTGTTGTAAACGTTTCATAGGCGGTTTCTTCTCTTGAGAAACATTGCCTTCTATGCTCAAGCGAGAGCTTTGAGAGTGAAGGTTATGACGTGCTCGTGTGATTGGCCCGAGCGCAACAGGATGAGGTGTTGGTTTTTGTTGGGTTAAATTGCCTCTTTGAGGAGCAGCTGAATGGGCTCTTTCTTTTTTAGGAAGATGGATAAGATCAAGAGACCATCGTAACGGTGTTGAATGAGAAATTGGAATTTGAACTCTTGTTGCGAATCTTTCAACAGCACGGTTAATTTCATCAATATTTGGAGGGAGACGATAGAAAAGCTGATAGTGAAGCGTTTTATAGCTTGAAGCTTTTTCGTGTGTTAAAGGATGCGCAAGAAGCGTAGGGAAAAATTCATGTAGAAGATATTGCCCAAGTATCGTCATAACACCTTTTCGTTGATAAGGTTTCACAATATGCGAAAAGAGCTTCAATTCATCTTTGGATTTATGATGGATCATCACATATCCCATAAATCTTGGATGAGCAGGTTCAAAAATATCTTCTAAAACATAAAGCACTGTAACTTCATACTTGGGACCTTCTAATCGATTCTTCCAAAGTCCATAAGAAAGAATTGTTTCATCGTGTGTTTTACTGGTTTTTCCTGCTTCATAGAGACTTGGAAGATCATACTTCATATCTTCATCATTCATTCGAGCCAATGAGACCAATCCTGGGGTGCCATCAGGGTTTGTAATGTCTTTCTTCTCAACTGTTCTCAGCCCCATGCGAGAGTTTTCTGTTGTGATTGTTCCTTGAATGGACAGCATTTTTTTTGAGGATTTTCTGGATGCACAATTTCTTCAATGACAGGTGGAACTGCCTGTAAGGAAAAACTGGAGAAAAAAACAGGGAACATGATGTTCAAAAAAAGTAAATGGTTCTTTGGTTCATTATGGTCATGAAAATTTATCTTTAGACGAGAATTTTTATTTAGAGAAATCAATACATGAGATGAATTATAAAAAAATGTCAAGTTCTTAGCATTTTTTATAAAAATTTTTTGTGTTAAAAAAATTTGAGGATATGTTTAGACCAATGGCCTCTTATTCCATATAAGATAAGAAGTTGCGCGCGGCCCTTTATAAAAACCATAAAGAAAAATTCTTTAAAGCTTAAATTTCTCAAAAGCTGTTTGAAGGATGGGAAGCGTTTTCTTATGCGTAAAATTAACATCCATGGGCGTAATAGAAACATACCCTTGAGAAATTGCTTCAAGGTCTGTATTTGATGGAAATTCTTTTAAATCAGCTTGAGGACCAATCCAATAATAGACTCTTTCTCTTGGATCAAGATTTTCACTGATTTGATCAACACCGGCAGGTCGGAACCCTTGTGAAACAACACGCACTCCTTTTACAGAGGATGTAATTAAATCTGGGAAATTAATATTGATCAAAATGTGTTGGGGCCAACCGGTTTCAAGAAGTTGTTTAATGATGGAGGGCGCAAAATGTAGTGCCGTAGACCATTTAGGAGTTTCTGTTCGTGTGACAACTTGACTCAGAGCAATTGAGGGGATGTTAAGAAGTATGCCTTCCATGGCAGCTGCAACAGTTCCTGAATACGTTGCATCTTCTCCTATATTTCCTCCAAAATTAACACCCGAAAGAATAAGCGTTGGCTTTTTTCGGGGCAGAATTTTTTTTACAGCTAAAAGCACACAATCTGTAGGTGTTCCATCAACGCTATAACGACGATTTGCAAGTTTTCGAATTCGTAAAGGTTTTGAAAGCGTTAAAGAATGACCTGCACCACTTTGCTCTTGTTCGGGTGCAACAGTCCAAACATCATTTGAGAGTGTTCGCGCAATTTTTGTAAGAATCTTAAGTCCAGGCGCATGAATTCCATCATCATTAGTAACAAGGATGCGCAAAGAAGAAAGAGAATAATTCTCAGAAATTTTATTCAATAGTACCATGGGATGTAATCTTTTCAGCGTTGTTAAGATAAGGACTTAAAGCAAAAGGGATGCGAATAGATCCATCTTCTTGTTGATGGTTTTCAAGAAGCGCAATAAGAGCGCGTCCAACCGCAATACCCGAGCCATTAAGAGTGGAAACAAAAAGAGGTTTTTTATGAAGAGGATCTTGAGGACGATATCGTGCATTCATGCGTCGTGCTTGATAAGAGCCACATAAAGAGCAGCTCGAGATTTCACGGTAACAATTTTGGCCAGGAAGCCATGCTTCAAGATCGTATGTTTTTTGAGAGGCAGGACTGATGTCTTGTGTTGCAAGGAGCATAACACGATAGGGAATTTCAAGACGCTTAAGAACTGTTTGAGCAGCCATGAGCATGCGTTCGTGTTCGGCGGAAGCTTGAGAGGGCGTTGTAATACTTACCAATTCAACCTTTCCAAACTGATGTTGACGGAGCATGCCGCGTGTATCTCGGCCTGCAGATCCGGCTTCTAATCGAAAACAGGGTGTGTAAGCTGTTAGGCGAAGAGGAAGAGTACTTTCTTCTAAGATTTTTTGAGCAACTATGTTGGTTAAAGGAACTTCTGCTGTTGGAATAAGCCAGTGATCACTTGTTGTTTTAAAAAGATCTTCTGAAAATTTAGGAAGATTCCCCGTTCCGAATAAAGCATCATCTTTAACAAGAAGGGGAAGGGAAACTTCCTGATATCCAAATTCTCGTGTATGGATATCTAACATAAAAGAAGCAAGGGCACGTTCAAGATGTGCTAAGGGCCCTTTTAGGATGACAAAACGCGCACCCGAAATATAAGCAGCCTGCTCAAAATCCATAAGCCCAAGGGATTCACCTAATTCAAAATGCTGTTTGGGTGTAAAAGAAAAAGAGGGGGGGGTCCCTTCTTTTTTTATTTCTTTATTGGCCGTTTCATCGCCTACCGGAAGATCTTCTTGTGGAAGGTTTGGCAAAGAGGCAAGAATATTAAAAATTTGTTGATGAAGTGTTCTTTCTTTTTCTTCAAGTTCTGGGAGAAGGTTTTTAAGCTGAGCGCCTTCTTGGACAAGCGCTGTTATATCTTCCCCTTTTTTCTTAAGTTCTCCCATTTTACGAGCTGTAACATTGCGCTGTTCATTGATTGTTTGAATTTCTGTTTGGAGCGAACGTAAGGCCTCATCCATTTCTAAAAGAAGTGTACTTTGGGAAGATACCCCACGACGTTGAAGCCCTTGATCAAAAAAATCTTTATTTTCACGAATCCATTTGAGATCAAACATGTTTTTTTAAAGTCTCACTTAAATACTCATTACGACGAATGATCCAAATTGTCCCTTCATAAAGGATCATTAGGGGGATAGCTAGCAAAATTTGGCTTAACACGTCTGGAGGCGTTAAAATTGCAGCCACAATAAAAATTAAGATTATGGCATATTTTCTGTTTAACGCAAGTCCTCTTGAAGAAATAATCCTTAAGTGTGCAAGTCCGATTAAAATAAGAGGAAATTGAAAACTGAGCCCAAAAGAGACAAGGAAGCTAAAGGTAAGCGAAAAATAATCACTCATACGTGCTTCAAGAAGCAGAGGTAAAGGCAAGGAGGAATGTTCAAAGCTTAAAAAAAAGCGCCAGGCAAGAGGAATCACAACAAAATAAGAAAAAAGAGCCCCAAGATTAAACAAAAAGGGTGAAATTATAAAACAAGATTTTATGATTTTTTTTTCTTTTGGCTTGAGTCCCGGTGCTATAAATTTCCAAAATTGATAGACAAAAATTGGAAAGCTCAAAAGAATGCCCCCCCAAAGAGCAACTTTTAAATAAGTTGTAAAAGCTTCCGTAAGCCCAAGATAGATTATGGTATGAGGATTCTTTTGTGTTTCTTTTACAAAAGGAAGAAGGAGAAGTCCAAAAATTTCTTCAGAGAACAAATAAGATAACCCGCTGCCAAAAGTCCAGGCAATGAAAACAATAAGAATTCTTTTCCGTGCCTCTCGAAAATGTTCCAAGAAAGGTTTTGGAGAATCAAAGTCAGTCATTCCGACCACCTTTATAAGAGGAGGGAGGCGTGGGAGGCGTTTTTTTTGTAAAATTTTGAATTTCTGATGCTTCTAAAGCATTTTCAATAGAGCGCTGGAAATGATGGCTGAAAATGCGCATTTTCTTATAAAGACGACCTGCTTTATGCAGTAAAATCGGCCAATCCTCGGGTTTTAAGAGGATAACAGCAAGGACAAAGATAAGGATAATTTCAAAAATACCAATCGAAAACATTAGAATTTTTTCAAGGCTTTTTTACTTTGGAAGAAGAGCCCTTCTTTTTTTTATAAGAGGGAAGTTTTTCTAAGGAATGTCCTGATTTTTCTTGATGGGGAGGGTGATCTTCTAGATTCATACCATCCCGAAAAGATTTAATTCCTTTCGCAAGATCTTCCATTACCTTCGGAAGTTTTCCAGATCCAAAAACAATTAGCACGATCAAGAGGATTAAAATGATTTGCCAAAATCCGATACTCATTTATGGACTCCTTAAAGAAATGCGATGGGTATACCGCTTAAGATCCTTATTATATCAAGAAGCCCGTTAAGGAAAGGAAAAAGAATCCATGACAGAAGAGGAATCGGAAATCCTAAAAGGGCTGACGTTAAAAAAGGAAAAGAAATTAAAACAAGAAGAATAATCATACCATAACGTTCAAGATGTAAAAAGCGTTTTCCGAGTGTTGGAGGAAGGAGGGCCCCTAAAATACGTCCGCCATCAAGTGGCAGAATGGGAAGCATGTTAAAAATAGCTAAAATACAATTAATTTGAATGGAGGTAGACAAAAATGTTTTAAAATCTGTAAATAAAAAATCAGGAAAGAAAGGGATAACATAAAATGCAAGGGCAGAAAAGTAGGCAAGAAAAATATTTGTTAAAGGGCCAGCTGCTGCAACTTTAAGAGTATCCCACCTTGGATTTTTAAGAGCATTAAAATTAACAGGCACGGGTTTTGCATATCCAAAAATAAAAGGAGCATGCACAATTATGAGAAATGCTGGTAATAGGATTGTTCCAAAAAGATCAATATGTTTGAATGGATTTAAAGAAATTCTTCCTCTTTCATAAGCAGTTTTATCTCCACACTGAAGAGCTACAAATCCATGTGCTGATTCATGAAGCGTAATAGCGAGGATAACAGGAAATCCAAGGAGAAAAACATTTTTAAGAATGAAGAAAAATGTGTCCATATGTTAAGATCCTTTTATTACTGTGATATAACAAGGGATTTTTTGGTTTTGCAAAACCAAGCAAATATTTTCTGCTTCAGATTCTGATTTAAAGGCACCAATTTGAATTTGAAATTGAACTTTCCCTTCTAATTTTTCATCTCTTGTAATTGTCATGGGCAGATTTTGAAGAAGAAGTTTATTCTTTGAACGAAGCCGTCTCCATTCTGTGTGTGCATGTTCTTTATCTTGAACAGGAGGAAGTGTAACACAGTAAAACTGAGAATTTTGGACAGAAGCAGCTGGTTCAATACCTTGCTCCATAAGCTCTTCAAATATGTCTGACCAAGATTGAGGGGTGCTTTCTTTTGGAGAAGGGAAATTTGTTTCAGGATCATAAAGAGATTCAAGAGAAGGGGGCGGTAAAGGCTGATCTTTGAGAATTTCCGTACCTTCCTCTAAAAAGGAGGTTGGATCGGTTAGAAATGCAGAAAAGTCTTCGTCTGGGGTTTCTAATTTTTCTTCTTTTTTGATAAGTTGATTATAAATTTCTTTATCTTGATGGAGAATAGGTGATCCTCCTGGGTTTTGAGATTTTATTTTGAACGTTTCATAATCAGGTTTAAGAAGAGGAGCCGAATAGAGAGACGATGAAGAATGATGTGATTCTTTATTAAGAATTCCCCAAAAAAGAAGACTTATCAAAAGAAGGCTTAGGCATCCTAATGCAAGAAAAATCTTCATCTTATAAGAGTTTTCTGACGCAAGGTATTTGAAAAATTGTAACACGTTTTTCTTAAGCTCCTAACGCATTTCATCAAGTGCTTGCACACCCAAAAGTTGAAGACCATTTGAAATAACTTGAGCAATACACGTTAAAAGAACCAAGCGATCTTGTGTTTTTTCAAGAGACTGAGGATGAATAAAACGAAGTTCGGTATTTTCTTTTCCCATATTCCAAAGCGCATGAAAATGAGCGGCAAGATTATGGAGGAAAAAACCAATACGATGTGGCTCTAAAGAGGAAGCTGCAAGCTCAATATGCCGGGGCCAAGAAGAGAGAATTTTAATTAAATTAATTTCTTCTGCCTCTTGAAGAGATGAAAGAGAAGCTTTAAGGAGGCCGTCAGGTGTTAAATCAAGATTGGGAAACGTTTCTAAGGCTTGCCTTTTCACAGATTGAATACGTGCATGGGCATATTGAATATAAAAAACAGGATTTTCAGTCGACTTTTCAAGAACTTTGGAAAAATCAAAATCAAAAGGGGCATCACTTTTACGCATTAAAATAATAAGTCGGAAGACATCTTTTCCAACTTTTTCAATGACTTCTTGAAGCGTGATAAATGTTCCGGAACGCTTGGACATTTTTAAAGGAATTCCATTTTCCATTAAATTAACCATTTGACACAAAATGACTTCAAGATGATTTTTTCCATGGGAAAGGGCTTCAACGGCCGCTTTAATGCGTTTAACATATCCGCCATGATCTGCTCCCCACACATTGTAAAGAGCACCTTGTGTACGGCTATATTTATCATAATGACAGGCGATATCTTTTGCAAAATACGTCCAAGATCCATCAGATTTTTGAAGAGGCCGATCGATATCATCTCCAAAAAGCGTTGATTTAAAAAGAAGTTGTGGTCTTGCCTCCCAATCTTCTGGAACTTTTCCTTTTGGTGCTTCTAGAATACCTGTATAGACAAGATTCTCTTTTTTAAGTGTTTCGATCATATGTGCAACGACGCCTTTGTGAAGGAGTTCATTTTCAGAAGTAAAAACGTCGTGATGAATGCCGAGAAGATTTAAATCACTTCGAATAAGGTCCATCATGGCCTTGACAGAAAAAGCACGGAAAGTTTCAAGCCATTCTGATTCGGGTGTATTTTTATAAAGAGCACCATATTGTTTGGCCAAAGCTTCTCCCACAGGAATAAGGTAACTTCCGGGATAAAGGCCTTCAGGGATAGGGGGGACTTTTTCTCCAAGAGCTTCTAAATAACGGATATATACGGATCTTGCAAGTGTATCGGCTTGCCCTCCCGCATCATTAACGTAATATTCCCGAATAACACGATATCCAACATTTTCAAGAAGTGTCGCAAGAGCATCTCCAACAACAGCCACCCGTCCATGCCCTGCATGCATTGGGCCTGTTGGGTTCACGGAGACATACTCAACATTGACAGTTTTACCAGTGCCTTCGTTGGATTTTCCATACGAAGGGCCGTTTTCTAAAATTTTTTTTAAGTAACTGCGCCAAAAATCATCGGAAAGCCGCATATTAATAAATCCAGGTCCTGCACTTTCAACCGATGTTACACATTCAAAGGCAGATATCTTTTTTTTAAGTGTTTCAATAAAATCTTGGAAAGATAAAGAAGAAGATTTTGCAAGAACAAGAGCTGCATTCGTTGACATATCACCATGGGTTTCATCTTTTGGAGACTCCAAAGACACCTTTGAGAATTCACAGGGCGTGGGTAGAGTATTTTCTTGTTGAAGCTCACTTAGAAGGGTTAAAAGGCGATGATGAAGATCACGAAAAAGATTCACGGCACTATTTCCTAACGTTTAAAAAGAATTTTATTTTTTAACGATGATTATTTTGGTATACCTCTGATTGCGTCTGTTATCCAGAAAATTTATTTTTTACCCTCAAATGAGAGGAAAAAATTTAAAAGAGAGGTTGCTGTGCCAAGCGAGTTTACAATAACGCCTAAAGCTCAAGATCAGTTAAAAAAGGTTCTTTCTAAAACGGGAGACTCTCCTAAAAAAAATATAAGATTTCGTATTTTAGTAGAAGGAGGCGGATGTGCTGGGTTTCAGTATGTTTTCAAAATGGATGACACTTACAATAAAGAAGATCAGATTTATGGAGAAGAGCCTGGAGAAGTTATTATTGATGACATTTCTTTAGGGCTTTTGAAAGGAGCTTCTTTAGATTATGAAGAAGAGCTCATTGGCTCCCAGTTTGTGATTAAAAACAATCCGCAAGCAACAACTTCTTGCGGATGCAAGACCTCTTTTTCTGTGATTTAAGAAAAAGTAAATTTTTCAGGCTGTTAATGATAAAGACTCAACTTGTTTTTAAGCCGTTTGAAAATAACTTTCTTTAGAAGAAAATCACCAAAAAAGGTAGAAATCACCTAGGCAAGACTCCTTTTATGTGAGATAGAAAGATGTTCTCTGATAGTTATAGGGTCGAGATCAATCTCTCCTTCCCAGCAAACCGTTTTTACAATAGGGTCTATAGATACTTTTTTAAATTCATTAATATTATTCCAGAGAGAAAACACACCTTTTCCAACGAGATGGGCCAAATCTACGAAACCAGTTTCTCCGTCAGCAAAAGTAATTTTTAAAATATAATTTTCTTGAGCGCTACAATTTACAATTTTAAATTTATTGTCCATGATATGCCTAGTATAAAGGTTCTATTTTAATTAAACGTTGATGATTATGTTATCAATCTCAATTTTTTGATTACCCTTAAAAAATAAGAAATTACTTTATAAAACAATAAGAAAATGCTCATTAAAAGATAAGGTATCTATTCACCATAAAAAATTTAACTCGTTGATATAATTTAATTATTTCATAAATCATTATTGCGCTTGTCGAGAAGAAGAACTTCTAAATTTTCTTTCGTGTACTGATAAACAATTCGATATTCTCCTACAGAAACTCTTAAAAAAGAAGTCCCTTTTATAGACTTAACATCATTTGGAAGGGGCTTTAAGATTAACTCTTGTATCTTTAAGGCGCATTGATGTTTGTGCTTAGGAGAAAGAGATTTTAAAATTTTCTGCGCTGATTTAGAAAAATTAATTTTAAGCATTGAGCAATTCTTTTAAGAAAATTTCACTTTCTTCAATCCCAATAAAGCCCTCTTTAAGTGCAGATTGTGCTTTAAGTGCTAAAAAATCTTCTTCAACTTTTTCAAGCCGTTTATACTCATCTGTTGAGATAAGAACAGCAACAGGTTTGTTGTTTTTATCAATTGTAACAGGCCCTTTCATGGCACTTGTTAACAATTGTCCAAAACGGTTTTTTGCATCTTTAGCAACAATATGGAACATTATTTTTTATCCTCAACGTGTAAAAAAATAGCTATTATATCTATAATAGCTATTTTTGATTGTATGTTAAGACGATAAGGCAGATTTTTTCTTGGCAAGACACATAGAGGAAATGCTGTGAAAATTTAACCCCTCTTGCTTAAATCCAAAAAGACACGCTATGATGGAATGTCTTTCACTTATTAAAGCCAAAGGTTCATCATGGTAAAGATTACAAAAAAAGCTCTCTCTCATCCACAACAGTCAAAATCAAAAGAAAAAAAACATGTTAAAAACAAGAATGAGAAAGAAGAGCGTTCTGAAAAGATAAAAGCAGCGCAAGCTTCTTCTCATGAACATTCTTTAGCTTCTAAGGAGCCGATAAAAAAAGAGAAAATTATTTCTGACGTCTCTTTAAAAGATGAAAAAAATGAAGAGAAATCAAAAGGCTCTAAGCAGAAATCTTTTGTTATTTTTTTATGGGTTTTAGGAATGGCTGTCCTCGTTTTAATGGGAGCTCTTTTTTGGGAAGCAATGGAAGAGGGAAAAAATGTTTCTTCCGTTTCTTCCGAAGTTTCTGATTTAGCAGAAACGCAAGAAACACTTGAGATGAGGATAAAAAAGCTTGAGGAGAATCAAATTATTTTAAGAACTCAGCTTGAAAAATTTGATCTTCTTGAGAAAGATTTTGTCCAAACCCAAGGTGAAATGGCAGCTTTAAACGGGCGTTTAAATGCACTTGAAAGCAGGCATTCCCAAGTTATTCTTCCTCAAGAGACAGCTCTTTTAGCAAGACAAAGTAGTGCTGATCAAGCCCATCTCCGTCAATTAGAAGAACGTGTTTCAGAAATTGAAAAAATACTTCTTTTAAAAAACAAAGCAGGTCAAGAAAGCCTCAAAGTGATGCAGAGTTTCTCAAATTTGCAACAAGTTGTCTTAGCGGGGCGTCCTTTTGAAGAGGAATTAAAAGCATTGATGAACGAAATTGCGGTGAGTGATGAAACGCTCCAAGATCTTTTAAAGTCTTTAAAGCCTCTTTCTTATGAAGGGATTGCAACGCCTGTAGATCTTTATTTGTCATTTCCTAATGTTGCAGATAAAATTAGCATCATTTTGCGTCCTGAACCGCAGAATTTTAAAGAAAAAATTTTATCGCGGATTAAAAATCTTGTTAGTGTTCGGCGCATTAAAGGGGGAAGCGTTACAAAAGAAACACTTGATAGGACGCTTGTTAATATTGAACAGGTTCTTGGCTATGGCGATCTTAAACGGGCTCTTGAAATGTTGAAAAGCATTGGTCTTAGAGAAGAAGGTGAGATTCGGGAATGGATAATATCCGCAGAGCAATATATGGAGACACAAAAAACTTTACAAGAAATAGAAGGTTATATTTTAGGAAGTGCGTTTGGCGAAATTAAAGGGATTAACATTAAAGATAATAAAGGTAAATAAAGGGAGTCTCTTAATGGTACGGTTTTTTATTTTTTTTATAAAGCTTTTTATTCTAGCCGCTCTTGCGCTTTGGATTATCCAAATTCCAGGAGAAGTACTTATAGAATGGCAAGGATATCGTATCCACACGTCCGTCGGTGTTTCTGTTGGGGTTGTCGTTCTTCTTAGCATTCTTTTTACTTGCCTTTACATGATCGGACAATTCTTTTTAAAATTGAAAGACCGTGTTATAAAGGCCCATACTTTAAGAAAATATAAAAAAGGATATCGCACCCTTTTAGAAGGCATGCTTTATTTTTATGGCCAAGATATTGAAAAAATATTTGAGAAGTCTCATAAACTTCAAAGCTTATTTCCATCTCCTGTTCTTGGGCTTTATATGGAGGCTCATGAAAATCTAAGACAAAACAATAATGAAGCCGCTCGAAAACTCTTTTTAAAAATTAAAAAAGAAAAAGAAGGCTTATTTTTAGGACTTTATGGATTAACAAAGATTGCATTAAAGGAAAAAAATAATATCCAAGTAAAAACATTAAGCGAAGAGCTTTATAAATTATATCCGACACTCCCTTGGGTTCTTTACACACTTTTTGATGTTTATTTAAAAGAAGAGGAATTTGAGAAAGCCGGGCTTATTTTAGATCAAATTAAGCCTTCCTCTCAAGAGGAGAGAAAACGTAAAAATAGTCTTAAAGCACTTTTATGGTACAGAAGATCA
This sequence comes from Pseudomonadota bacterium, assembly GCA_018242545.1. Classification (NCBI taxonomy): domain Bacteria; kingdom Pseudomonadati; phylum Pseudomonadota; species Pseudomonadota bacterium. The sequence goes on along the minus strand of JAFEBT010000003.1, from coordinate 48,219 downwards.
CAAGCTCCTGATTTGTCGCGCGATGAAAAAATGGAACTCTTATCTTACTCGAATGAATTTTCTCCCGGCTTTGTTCCAACAGCATGCCTTTACGCAACATACCTAAATGAAGATGGGAAAAGAAGCAAATCTTTAAAAACAATTGAGCGTGCATGGCAAATTTCTCAAAATTTTATGTTGGGACATACATATCTTTCTCTCTCTCCTGTGCAGGATAAGCTTGAACCTTATCGCATGGCTCTCCACTTATTAGATTTGACACCCGATTCAAGTGTTGCAAAGCTTTTGGTTGTGGAAGCAGCTCTTAAAGGTCAGTTATGGGGAGAAGCAAGAGCCCACTTAGAAAAAATTTCTGAAACTGAGAGAGGCGCCTTTTATGAAGAGCTCGTGGCTCAACTTCTTGAAGAAGAATCAAAAGACTATGAAGGAGCCCGTGAAAAGCGAAAAGAAGCCATGATGCGCTTGATCGCAAAGGATATGATGGAAGGCTATGCTTAGAAGAATACGTATGATTTTGAGAAGGATTTTGTTTTCTTGAAATGTAATTTTTGTGTTTATTTTAAACCGTTCTATTGAAATTTGAAATTTTAATGACTATCTAACTGAAGGATGGAATTTAAGATTTATGTTTCTATTTTTTATGAAAAATATTTAAAATAATGCTTAGGTTTAAAATTAAATTGAAGGAAGAAAAAACCTTTTTTTGTAGAAATGCGCGTGGTATTTTTTTGTCTAAAATCCTTATTTTAAAACGACTTTTTTTATCTGTAAATTTTCTTTTTTTCAGCCTCTTTATGTATGAGGCACATTCTGCTAAAGATCATCCTGTTCCCAATCGATATGCTTTTTATCAACAAAAACTCTTCGATGATGGATGTCATATATTTCCACGCTTTAATTATCCTTTATGGCAAAAGTACAAAAAAAGAGCTCAAAGGGGTGAAAGACTCTTTGAGGAGGAAGATTTTATAGCAACGGCATGGGCCGTGCAGCATATTAGTACCTCGTTAGAAGTTTTTTATAGAACTTTTGATTATCTTTTAGCAGAAGAAGAGAGCGCGTTTAGAAAATATTATGAAAGCCTTACAAAAGAATTTACAAGTATGGCACGATTTACAAACGAGGATGGCTCTCTCTATCATAAAGTATTTCCCACACGAATTATTACAAAATTGTTACGTTCCGTACATGCGCCCTATCAATGTTATGAATTTGCGTCAGATGTAGATATTCGTATTCATGTTCCTACTCCTTGTTATCTAACGCAAGAAGGTAAAATGATGCGAATACAGGATGCTGTTTCAAGAGAGGTCAGAGAAGAAGAAACGCCTCTTTCCTATACAATAGTTAATTCACGATCTTTTCTTTTTATCCCTCATACATTAAGGGGGAAACTCCCGAGAAACGTTGGTCTTTTTGAGCTTATCCTTTTTATGAATGGCATAGATAGAGATAATAATCCTATTGATGAGCACCACAATCTCCATGCTGCTTATAAAGATTACCGAACGAAACTCATTCAAGTAGAAGCTGAATTAAAGACTCCTGGGTCACATCCTTATTCTCAAGCTCTTCCAGACCTTTTACTTGAAAGTGTTATTGCTAAAATCTTATCTCAAAATCCAGCGTTAAAAGATAAACTCTTAAATACCATCGACTTTTGCCTTACACCCTGGAAACATTATCAAAATGTATACCATCCTAACTATCCTGGAAAAAAAGCAAAAGATTTTATGCCGTGTGAAGATCTTATGTTGGCTTTTTATGTTTCACAGACAAGCCGGTTTGTATATGCGTCTGCCATCAGTAATGATGCATTTCTTGAAGTTATTGAATGTGAAGAGAGTAAATTAATAAGATTTCTTCAAACACGATGGGCATTTAAAACATTTCCAAGCGCCCAAGAAATTTGTGAAAAGGCTGCCTACCAAAAACGTGTGCACCTGAGAGGTAACCATCAAAGAGTATCTTTTCTAGAAGCATGGGAAGAATTAGTTCCTTTAATCGTAGCGTCCGGTGCGACAGCTTTTCATTCATTTGATTGTCATGGTTCCATACGTGTTTTTGATGAAGATTTAATACCTCAAGAATTTACAAATCCCAAAGTAGGAAAGCGCTTACGTATGCATGTTATTGATTCAAGCTATGCAAGGAATTTAGGTCGTTGGTATATGAGGCCTGGAACAGAAGATGATATCTTGCCGGGAACATTAAAATAAATTCCGTATTTTTAAAATTCATGCAAAAAAATGATTTTCTTATTTTTTAAAGAAAAAAAGCTATCCTAAAGCGCCTTGAGTTTGATATAAGAAAGATGGGAATGGGTTTTTTGGGCAAGTGGGCTTTGAAACCCGGTCAGGGCCGAGAGGCAGCAGCCGTAAAAAGCACCCCTTGGGTCATTGAGCTCATTCCTTTTTGATTTTTTTTGATACTTTCTTATCTTTTAAGGTGCCTTAGGTGAGCCTTCAAAATTCCTCAACTTCAAACTCTTCGCCATCCTCACAAGAGTCAAAGGGCTCTTATCAAGTTCTTGCGCGTAAATGGCGTCCTCAAGCTTTTAAGGATGTTATCGGCCAAGACGTGATGATTCAAATTTTATCGAATGCTCTTAAGAGTAATCGTTTAGGACATGCTTTTATTTTAACAGGGGAACGTGGGGTTGGAAAAACAACAACAGCACGTATTTTAGCGCGGGCGATTAATTGTGTAGGGAGGTCTCTTAATGAAAGCGTGGAGCCATGTGGAACATGTGGGCCTTGTGTAGATATCTTAGAAGAGAGACATCTTGATGTTATTGAAATGGATGCTGCGAGCCACACGAGTGTGGATGATATTCGCGAGATTATTTCATCTTGCCGATATCTTCCAGCATCAGCGGCGTATAAAGTTTATATCATCGATGAAGTCCATATGCTTTCTAAGAATGCTTTTAATGCCCTTTTAAAAACCTTGGAAGAACCTCCTCCCCATGTAAAATTTATTTTTGCAACAACAGAAATTCATAAAGTTCCCGTGACAATTCTTTCAAGATGTTGCCGATTTGATTTAAAACGCATTTCTGCAGAAGAAATGAGTTCTTATTTAAAAACAATTGTGTCTCAAGAAAAAAGCAAGGTTGATGATGAAGCCATTGCTCTTATTGCCCGATTTGCAGATGGGTCTTTACGGGATGCGATGTCTCTTCTTGATCAAGCTCTTAATATGTTTCAAAGAACGGACGCAGAATCATCAAAGGCTTTCTCTCTAACGGCGTGTCATGTTCGGGATATGGTCGGTGCTTTTGAAGGCTCAGAAATGATCACGTTGTTTGAGTCTCTTCATAAGGGAGAGATGAGTAAGACATTAAAAATGACAGAGAACTTTTATCAAAAAGGGGGCGATTCTTCTCGTTTAATAAAAGATTTGCTCGATATAACGTATATTTTGTCACGTCTTAAAGTTGACCCGATGCTTGATTTGGGCATAAGGACAAAAGAAGATCAACACCACCTTCATGCTCTTGCAAAGACCTTTTCCGTTCCTGTTCTTCAACGAACATGGCAAATTCTTTCAAAAGGATGGGAAGAAATCCGTTCATCTCCCCTTTCGGCTTTGGCAAGCCAAATGGTGCTCATGCGGCTTGGATATATCCAAGATCTTCCTCCTCTTCATACATGGTCTTCTTTCTTTTCAGAAAAAGGAGCAGACATAAAAGAAGAGTTTGTGCGGGATCAAGAAGAAAGTAAAATTGAAGAAAAAATTGAAAAAGACATTGAAACGACGCCTTTAGAAGAAAAAGTAAATTCGGGAAAGAAAACTGAAGAAGAAAGCATTCCTTCTTTTGAGAATTTGGAAGAAATAGCAGATTTTTTGTTGAAACATAAAGAGATTCGATTGTATACAATGCTTTATCAAGAAGCGCATCTGGTTGATATGAAAGAGGGTGTTTTGACTTTGCGTCTTAATACAGAGGCAGAGACAAAAAATCATCTTCAGTTAGCGCGGGTTTTAACAGCTTTAACGCATCGAAAGTGGATCGTTCAGTTGTCTCAAGAAATGGGTCAGCCTACTTTGCGTGATAAAAAAGAAGCTTTTGAAAAGATGCGTCTTCTAGAGATTGAAAAAGATTCTCTTGTGAAGGAAGTTTTAAAAACGTTTAAAGAAGCCCGTGTTGAAAAAATTATTGATGAACCGAAGGAGGAATAATGCAAAATTTTTCAAAAATGATGAAACAAGCTCAGAAGTTACAGTCCGATATGGCTTCTGTACAAGAAAAAGTTGCTCAACAGCATGTTGAAGGAACGTCTGGAGCAGGACTTGTTAAGGTGGTTCTTAATGGAAAAGGAGACGTGATCTCTGTTTCTCTGGATCCAAGTTTGTTGAATCCTGAAGAGGCAGATGTTCTTGAAGATTTAATTGTGGCGGCTTTTTCAGATGGTAAACGCAAATCAGAAGCGATGATGGCGACCGAAATGGAAAAAATTATGGGTGGAATGAAGGGACTTGGGGGACTTTCGCTTCCTTTTTAATTTTACCATGAAAATATCATCTTTAGAGACTCTTATTTTGCATTTGTCGAGGCTTCCGGGGCTTGGGCCCCGTTCTGCCCGGAGATTAGCATTACATCTTTTAAAAAAAAGAGAGAGTCTTGCTTATCCTTTAATGGAAGCTTTAAAGTCTGCGGCGGATGCAATAAAAGAATGTTCTTCATGTGGTAATTGGGATGAAGAAGATCCATGTTCTTTGTGTACCTCAATAGAGCGAGAGAATCATCTTCTTTGTGTTGTTGAAAGCATATCGGATCTTTGGGCTCTCGAAAGGATGGGAGAGTACAAAGGAGGATACCATATTTTAGGCGGGACATTGTCCGCTCTCGATGGAAGAGGTCCTGAAGATTTAAAAATTGAAGGCCTTGTGCGACGCATTAAAGCCTCTCAATTTGAAGAAATCATACTTGCGCTTAACGCAACAATCGAAGGGCAAACAACAGCCCATTATCTAAAGGATTATATTTCTCAACATACGAATTATACCCTCAAAATAACCCATCTTGCGTATGGTGTGCCCTTAGGGGGAGAACTTGATTATTTAGATGATGGAACCCTTATGACTGCTCTAAAAGAACGCCGCTTTTTTTAATCCAAGAAGCCAGCAACATGCATTAGGTATTTTTTGCTAAGTTTTTTAACTTAAAGTCACTGAGCATTTTAAAAGCACGACCATATTTATCTTTATGCTGGGTAATAAGATCAATCAACTCTTGATCATCGAGAGATGAAATATAAAACATAATGTGTTCGCGGTATCCTACATCCGATTCACATTTTTGTAAAAAAGCATGCAAAATCTGTGGATCTTTTTTTGAACGTTCTATGATTTGATGAATTGCTGAGGGTGAATGCGCCCCAGATGTGATAAAAGACCGCAAAGAATCAGCATTCATAGGAATTTCAGGGGCCTCCTTAAGGGATCCACGTCCAACAGATTTCATTGTTCTAATGCTTGCTTTTGTGGATTGAGGAAGAAAAGCCATTCCAATCATTATAGAAACACAAAGAGCGGGTGTTAGAAATGTTATTTTTTGTGCCATGGTAAGAAAATCCTTTTTTATTTATTAGAAAGAGACGTTTTTAAGATTTCTCATAATAAGACTTATTCTCCATTATAACAAATTAAAGATTTATGTTAATCCTTTTATTGAGGGTTTGTTCTTTTTTCTAAAATGATTAAAATTAAGAAAGGCACTTCGCATTTCCTTTTTTAATACGCTGACCAGACAAGGATTATCAAAATTTGAAGAAAATAAAAAAACTTATGATTTTTTTGAAGAAAACTAAGTTTTTTAAAAGTCAAAAATAGTCTTTAACAAATCCTCTTTGCTTCCTTTAAAGCACGATTTTATTGGAGAGTTTCTGCAGGAGCGTGTCGTACTTGCAATGATGTTAGCATCTTCTGGTGTTGAAACTGGGCTAACCGAAAAAGTAATCGTTTGCACTGTTGCGCTGTCATCTTTAAGAAGCTTACCAATCATAACATTATACTGGGTCTATAGAAACAGTAGATGGATCTTTTTAAGCAGATTTTCTTTTTTTATATCTGTGGTGGGAGAGTTTAATAAAATTTTTTCTTTCTGTTCTCTTCGAAAAGATTTTTTGCAAAATTGTTCGTTTTATCGGTTTTTGATCGACATCTGTCGTCACTTTTTCTGACACGGATTTAAGCTCTTCAAAGCCTACAAACAAAGTTATACACGTTATGAAAAGATATCTTGTCAGGGTAACCCCCTATTTTACACAATAAAAAACCGCCCTAAAACGAAGGGCGGTTTTTAGGAGTCTCAAATTTCTTTAATTTCCAGAAGGCAATGCCGAAGTTGCTTGACTTAATGTCGAAGCAGTTTTTGGAAACATGCCAGAGAATTTTGGTGATACGACGAGCGCACAGAATTCTGGATCATTTAAAAGTGTGACGAGCATTTGATCGCGATAGTTAATGTTGTTCTCAAGTTTTGCGAGTAAAGCTTTCATAACACGATCATCTTTTTTGGCTGCAGCCATAACTTTCGTAGTAACGTTTGGTGAGTTTGTTGAAGCATTAAGAAAATCATTCAACGCAATATCATCGAGGCCGATAATTTCCATTAATGTTAATTCTTGTGAGCTCGCAAGAGAAGCTGCACCTGCAGATCTTAGTTCGCTCGTATTTTTTGAAGTTTGTACACTTGCTTGTGCTACACTGGCAGAATCAATCCCATATGATACAAAAGCAACGCTTGCACAGATCAAAACTAAATGTTTTTTCATTTTTATCCCTTTATGTTAACTTATTAAGAACGGCCACTCTAAAACTTCTAGAAGGGGCTTTAGAAACCTTTAAATTAATGTAACTCCACCCCATGTAAAAATCAATATTTTACATTCATCAGAATAGCACTTAAATTACGTCATGGTAAACAATTAAGCGCTTTCTTATAAAATTGATCCTATCATTCACGTTTTAGATTGCAAAGATTAAAACGGTCAGAAGAAAACAAATTTTTAAAAGCCCTGCAAAAAAAGGGAAATAGAAATCGATCTTAAAGAAAGCATAAAGCTTAAAAAATGACAGAAAATATATAGAGAAGATGGAACAGATAAAAAAAGAAGGACTTTTAAATAAAATATTTCTTTTGCTCGGTTTGTTGCAAATGGGCAACGAGATAGATTAAAAGCCGGCTGTTCTTGGTAGCGGAGGAGGGATTCGAACCCCCGACACACGGATTATGATTCCGCTGCTCTAACCAACTGAGCTACTCCGCCAAATAGAGACAAGTTTGTTAAGCGTTCTTTTTAAAGAGAGAAAAGTGTATTATAGAGAAGAGAGCTGTTTTCATCTTGCAGAATGAGATTTTCCCTCTTTTAAGAAGCTCACCATTTTCATAGCTTAAGGAGCTTTTATTTGTCAAGGAATTTTCGAGAAAGTGTTTTAAAAGAAAATAGAAATTTTAACTTAAAAAATTATTTTAAAAAAGAAAGTTTAAGATTCTTTTGTTGTATTTAAAGAAAGGTTCAGGTAGGCAAAAAAGGAAGTTTTTTAAAAGAGGAATATGGTGCATAAAAGCTTAAACAAAGAAAATAAATTCTCTCAAATTTGGGTGGATATTCAATCTTATTTAGAAAATGAGATGAAAGCTGTTGATCAGTTGATACGTCTGCGGTTGCTGAGTCCAGTTTCTCTTATTTCAGAAATTTCTCAACATTTAATTTGGGCTGGCGGAAAAAGGATTAGACCTCTTTTAGTTCTTTTAACATCTAAGTTGGTGGGATATGAAGGCATACGATCCATTAATCTTGCCGCAGCTATAGAATTTATACATACGGCAACGCTTTTACATGATGATGTTGTTGATGAAAGTCCTCAAAGACGGGGGATTGAAACAGCTCAGACAGTATGGGGTAATAAAGCGAGTATCTTAGTCGGAGATTTTTTATTTACGCGTGCTTTTGAATGTATGATTGAAGATGGATCTCTTCATGTCCTTAAAATTTTGTCTCGGTCTTCATCCTTAATTGCCCAAGGAGAAGTTTTACAACTTGAAACGCTCCATGATCTAAATATGACGGAATCTCACTATCAGGAAATTATTGAAGCAAAAACAGCTTCTCTTTTTGAGGCCGCTTGCCATATTGGTGCAATTTTAGGGGGCATTCCTTCCGAAGAATGTGAGGATTTAAAACAATATGGTCGTTTTCTAGGTATTCTTTTCCAAATGACGGATGATATTTTAGATTATAAAGAAGCAGAGGGCGGCAAAGAAAAGGGAATTGATTTTAGAGAAGGAAAAGTTACATTGCCTGTGCTTTTAGCATATGAAAAAGGAAACGAAGAAGAAAGGGCCTTTTGGAAAAGAACTTTTTGTGAGCATCAACAACGGCCAGATGATTTTAAGAAAGCACAAAATTATCTTGAAAGACATCACGTTTTCCAAGATATTCAAAATAAGCTCTTAACTCTCAGTATAACGTCTAAAAAAATGCTTGAAATTTTTCCAGATTCTGAAGAACGTAAACTTCTTTCGAACTTAGTGGATTTTGTTCTGAGTCGAACATTTTAAAGAACAGAATCATTTGTTTCTTGTAGAAAGCCATTTGATTGAAGAGAAAAAAGATATTTGTAAAAACCATTAAGATTTAAAAGCTCTTGATGAGTGCCAGATTCAATAATTTCTCCTTTTTGAAAAACAAGAATACGATCCATTCGAGAAAGTGTCGACAAGCGATGTGCAATGACAATGCTTGTGCGGTTTTTCATCGCTGTTAAAAGACTTTCTTGGATGTTTTTCTCAGTTTTGTAATCAAGGGCAGATGTTGCTTCATCTAATATAAGAATGGGGGCATTTTTTAAAATTGAGCGCGCAATTGCAATTCTTTGACGCTCTCCACCAGAAAGATTTCCACCACGTTCACCAACAACTGTTTCATATCCATGGGGAAGGAGAGAGATAAATTCAGAAGCATGGGCTTTTTGGGCCGCGATGAGAACGTCATCTCGAGACGCCGTTAGGTTGCCATAGTGAATATTTTCATAAAGTGTTCTATGAAAAAGACTTGTATCTTGAGGAATAACGGAAATTGCATTCCAAAGAGAGGCTTGAGAGACATCTTTAATATCTTGACCATCGATTAAAATACGACCTTGCTGTGGATCAAATTGCCTTAAGATAAGATTTACAAAAGTTGTTTTTCCACTTCCAGAAAACCCAACAACACCAATTTTTTCTCCTCCTTTAAGGGTAAGGTTTAAGTTCTTAAAAAGAACGGGATGTTCTAAAGAATTTGATGTGTGATGAAAGCTTACATTATCAAAGACGATCTCTCCTTTTGTGACGTTTAACGCAGGGGCTCCAGGAATTTCCTGAATTGTAATTTTTTGTGTTAAAAGATCATAAGCTTGAAGTGAGATACCAATTTGTTCAAAAAGATGAGGAAATTCATAAGTGACCCACCACGTAGATTGCATAATATTTTGAAGAATTGTTAAGATAAATGCCACATCGCCAAGCGTTAACCAACCCATTTTCCACCCATAAAGACTTGCGGAAATCATTGCGGTATATTCAAGAAGACCTAAGATTCCAAGAATTGTTTTTAGCTTGGCAGAGAAAGCAAGTGTTTTTGTATATTTTTGAACGGCAGAAGTTTGATAATGGTCTAAATATTTCTTTTCATAATGGAATCCATTAAAAAGTCGAATTGTAAAAATATTATTAAGAGCATCGACAATTTTTCCTGAAAGGGTACTTAAAGCTTCCGATTGATCTTTAGCATAAAGGCTGGCTTTTTTTGACGCGACCCAAGAAATTCTTAAGTGGAGAACAAACCACCCCATCATAATCAGACCTAAGAGGGGAGAGAGCATAAACAATAGTAAAATTGCAATAAGCCCATTTAGAATGCCAGGGATGAAAGAGGTGCAAATGGTGTCAAAAAGTTCATAAGCTGCTCTGGGAAGATCATTGATTTTATTTGCAATAGCCCCTGGGAAGTTATTTGAAAAGTAGGTAAATGATTGACGTGCAACATACTCAATAAGATAAGTTCGAAGACGTGCCATATAGGGAGGCAGCAAAAAAGCGCGTAAAAAATCAGAACTTCGATAGATAAATTCTGTCACGAGAAAGAAAACGAGACCTAAAAGTAAAATTTTTCCTAAATCTTTAAAAATAGGCATTTCATTTAAAGGAATTTGTAAAGATTCAAGACGTGTTAATCCATCAATGATAAGTTTAATAAAATAAGGAAAAAAGCTTTGTTCGAGGGGCCACGCAAAAAGCCCGAGAATCAAAACAATAAAAAGTCCCTTTTGAGGTTTCATAAAATGAATGAGGAAACAAAAAAGGTGATAAATTTTAGGGTTTTGTATAATTTTCATGAAAGTTAGTCTCTTAAAAGTGGAAACCAAAAACGATTAGATGCTATTATCTTCTCTAAATTTGTATTGCATTGTTATTTATTAGTATAAAGGGAGTGTGTAAAAATGTCTTTTAAAATAATTAAAGGTCTTTCAGATATTTGGGAGGATTATAATGGTTATGTGGTTGATCTTTGGGGCGTCATTCATGACGGGAAAGTTCTTTATCCCGATGTATTAAGAAGTCTTGAAGAGTTGCGAACTTTAAAAAAGCAGATAGTTTTTCTATCGAATGCACCGCGTAAATCTATATTTATTAAAGAGCGGCTCTCAGATCTTAAGATAGATCCTCATCTTTATAAGGGGCTTATTACCTCTGGAGATGATGCTTTAGGTGCCATGATTGAAACTTATATTCCAAATTTTGGATGTCATGCCTTTTTTATTGGTGGAGAAAAGGACCGTCATATGCTCGATGTCCCAGGCTTAAAAGAAGCCATCTCCATTGAGAAAGCTGATTTTATTTTAGGAATCCATACGTTTAGTTGGGAAGACTCTTTAGAAGATTATATGGCTCTCTTAGAAAAGGGTCTCAAAAAAAATATTCCCTTTGTTTGCGTTAACCCTGATTTGATTGTTCATATTCAAGGAGAAGAGTTGATTTGTGCGGGAACCTTGGCGGACTGGTATGAGTCTCAAGGTGGAAAGGTTTTCTCCCATGGAAAGCCCCATAAAAGTGTTTATGAAAGAGCCTTAAATGTTCTTGAAATTGAAAATAAATCAAAGATTTTATGTATTGGGGACTCTCTCAGAACAGATGTTACAGGAGCTGTGCAGCAAGGATTAGACGTTGCTTTTATTCCAGCCGGAATTCATAAATTTGAATGCCTAGAGACGGGAAAAGATCTTCCTTTTGAGAAAAATTTAAGGAATGTCTTTCAAAAACATGGGAAGGTTCCAACCTATGTTCTTCCTGAGTTTAAGAGATGAAATGTAAAAATTCTTTTAAATGGATTTGGGAGAAATTTCTTGTGTTTTAAAGGTGTAAGAACAGAGGTTTTTTACTGGGCAAGCCGGACAAAGAGGTTTTTGAGCCTTACACGTGTAGCGCCCATGGAGAATAAGAAGATGATGGGCACTATGCCGGAATTTCTCTGGTACGACATTTTCTAATATTTTTTCAACAGCTAAGGGGGTCTTTCCAACGGCAAGACCCGTTCGATTAGAGACACGGAAGATATGGGTGTCCACAGCAAATGTTGGAAGCCCAAAAATAACATTTAAAACCACATTGGCTGTTTTACGCCCAACGCCTGGGAGTGACTCGAGTTCTTCACGTGTCGCCGGGACGGTTCCCTTAAAGCGATCTTCTAAAATATGACTCAATTTTATAATATTTTTAGCTTTTGTTTTATAAAGTCCAATGGTTTTAATGGTATTCTTTAGATTTTCTTCTCCATAGTGAATCATATCTGACGGGGTATGCACAATTTTAAAAAGGTCTTGCGTTGCACGATTTACACCTTTGTCTGTGCTTTGGGCGGAGAGGACAACGGCAACAAGAAGTGTATAAGGATTTGTATAGATGAGCTCTGTTTGAGGATTGGGAATTGCCTTTTCCAAAGCTTCAAAAAAAAGGTTTATGTTCTTTGGTGTCATTGTAAATCTCTTTAGGGGTCAATATTTTAGAACCATAGAGAAATTTACAAGGTCTTTCAAGATGTCAGATAAGGTTGTACAGGGTTACTTGGCTAATATGAAATAGTAATTTTCTTAGTAAGAATGGAATTTGCTCTTAACTCTTGCTCTTATCACTAAATTATGGCCTTTTATAATGAAGTGCTCGAAAACTCTTTTCTTTAGGAAAGAGATGAGAGTGCCGTCTGCAATAAGCTGTCTGGCTGAAGCAATTCGTATGTTTTTGGCATTATATGAGGTAGGAATGCCCATTAATATGAGTGATCCTGATTCTATTGTGAAACGTTTATTGGGACAAGATAATATAGGTATTGTTCCTTCATACAATTCATTACACCGTGCCAATCAAAGTTATCCAGAAGATCAAAATGTTTATGACGTCATGTATTATGATGATCTTAGAAAAGCCAAGCGAAAAATTAAACCATTTATAATTTGGGAGCCTTTACCAATGCTGGTTCCAATTAACAATTAACGCAGCGTGTAGTCTTAAAATTCTTGTTCATAGAGTTTGCTTTCTTTTAAACAAGAAACTCCATCCAGCAGCTTCACTGAGAAGGGATCTTTATTTTCTTTTTAATACTTCAAAAACCTCTACACTGCGTTATTAAAAAAAATCTTACATCCGTGATTGAAAGTTTCCTCATAATTTTGTAGGGTAAGGACACTTTCAAACAATGTTTTATAAAAGGACTATTTTTTTTATGCAGAGTGCTGTTAAAAAAGCTGTCTTTCCAGTGGGTGGGCTTGGAACGCGATTTTTACCTGTTACAAAATCAAGCCCAAAGGAAATGCTTCCCGTTATTGATAAGCCTTTAATCCAATATGCTGTTGAAGAAGCCCGATCTGCAGGAATTGAGGAGTTTATTTTTGTAACAGGGAGAGGAAAAAGCGCAATAGAGGATTTTTTTGATTATTCCTATGAATTAAATGCAGAACTTCAAAAACGGGGAAAAACAAAAGATCTCGAAATGATTAATGATCTTTTAATGGCGCCTGGTCAGATTTCTTATATACGTCAGCAAGAGCCCTTAGGATTAGGTCACGCCGTTTGGTGTGCGCGACATTTGATTGGAGACGAACCCTTCGCGGTTCTTTTGGCAGATGATCTTATTCAAAGTAAAACGCCATGCTTAAAACAAATGGTCGACGCTTATAAGAATTCTGGGCATATGGTTGCTGTACAAGGAGTTTCAAAAGAAGAAACATGTTACTATGGTATTTTAGATGTTAAAGCGCAATCTAAGACACTCATTCAAGCAAAAGGGATTGTTGAAAAGCCCGAGCTTCATAAAGCGCCGTCTCAAATGGCTGTGATAGGTCGATACATTTTGGACCCTTCTATTTTTGAAATCTTAAATTCTCATGCAAAAGGTGTGGGAGGGGAAATTCAGCTAACAGATGCGCTAGCAAAAGGGCTTAAAGAGGGGCCATTTTTCACAGAGCTCCAAGGATTTTTATTTGAGGGAAAGCGATTTGATTGTGGAACACGTCAAGGTCTGTTAAAAGCAACGGTTGCTTTTGCTCTTGCGCGTGAAGATTTAAGAGAAGAAATGTCGGCTATTTTAAAAGAGTATCAGTTTCATTCTTAAAAATATGAGGAATTATAAATGCGTCTTGCAATGATTGGTGTTGGATATGTAGGCCTTGTTTCTGGAGCGTGTTTTGCTCAATTTGGAGTTCATGTAACGGCTGTCGATAAAGATCAAAAAAAAATAAAAGATCTCCAGGCAGGAAAAATTCCGATTTATGAACCTGGGCTTGAAACGCTTGTACAACAAGGACTTCAAACAGGATGCTTAACGTTTACAAATGACCTGAAAGAAGCCTTAAAAAGTGCTGATGCTGTTTTTATTGCCGTTGGAACTCCGAGTCGTCGTGGAGATGGTCACGCAGATTTGAGCTACGTGTTTAGTGCGGCTGAAGAAGTGGCAGAAAATTTATCTGAACCAACGGTTCTTGTAACAAAATCAACAGTTCCTGTTGGAACAGGACGCAAGATTTTGGACCTTGTTCAGAAAAAACGTCCGGATCTTAAAATTGATGTGGCCTCTAATCCTGAATTTTTAAGAGAAGGATCTGCAATTGAAGATTTTATGCGTCCTGACCGTGTGGTGGTGGGGGCAGAAACTGAGAACGCACGCGAGGCTCTTCGTGAGCTTTATCGGCCTCTCAACTTATTAGAGACGCCTATTGTTTTTACAAATTTAGAAACAGCGGAGCTTATTAAATATGCCGCGAATGGGTTTTTAGCGACGAAAATTGCATTTATTAATGAAATTTCAGATGTATGTGAAGCTTCAGGCGCTGATGTGCAAGCTGTTTCAAAAGCCATTGGTCTTGATAAACGTATCGGATCAAAATTCTTACATGTCGGACCCGGATATGGTGGCTCTTGTTTTCCAAAAGATACATTAGCGCTTGTTAAAACAGCTCAAGATCTTGGAAGACCTTTAAAAATTGTTGAAGCCGTGGTGGCCTCAAATGAGGCGCGAAAAGAGCAGATGGCAGAAAAAATAGAAGCTCTTTTCAACGGAGACCTTAAGGGAAAAACAATTGGTGTGTTAGGGGTTACATTTAAGCCCAATACGGATGATATGCGTGAAAGTCCAAGTCTTACAATTCTTCCTCTCTTACAAGAGAAAGGAGCAATCTTAAAAGCTTATGATCCAGCAGGTATGGTGGAAGCTCAGAAATTTTTGTCCAATATTTCTTGGGAGAAAAACGTTTATGATGCTTTGGAAGGAGTAGATGCAGGTCTTATCCTAACAGAATGGAATGAATTCAGGGCCCTTGATTTTGAAAAAATGAATCAGATTATGAAAACACCTTTGTTGATTGACCTTAGAAATATCTATACCCTTGATGAAATGAGAAAAACACCCTTTACCTATATTTCTTTAGGCCGCTCCCTTGTGAAAGGGCAAAATCTATAAAGAAAGGTTTAACGTGCATACATTTCATCCATCAATCTTAAGAGAGTATGATATTCGGGGCATTTTTAACGAAACGCTTTTTCCGGAAGATTTTTATAGCATCGGGCGCCTTTTTGCAGAGCTTGTCCGTGAAAAAAAGAATCAAGAACAACCGCGTATTGCTGTGGGATTTGATGGAAGGTTAAGCACGCCGCAATTGGTAGACGCGCTTCATCGTGGCCTTTTTGAAGAAAAAGCCCACGTATTTTCCATTGGATGTGGTCCAACGCCCATGGCATCTTTTGCGCATTATGCACTGGATGTGGATGCTGTTTTAATGGTTACAGGCTCGCATAATCCTTCCACCCATAACGGAATTAAGATAACCCTTCAAAAACAGCCTTTTTTTGGGCAAGAAATTCAAAATCTTGCGTTAAAACTCAAAAATCTTTCCTCTTCTTCTTCTTCTTCCCATACATCTTTCTTTGAGATACATGATCTACGCGATCTTTATGTTGAAAAACTTCTTGAAGGATTTATGCTTAAAAAACCTTTAAAAGTTGTGTGGGATGCTGGAAATGGCTCTGCCGGTGAAATTATAGAGCGATTGGTAAAGCGTCTTCCAGGAGAACATATTCTTCTCAATACAAAAATTGATGGAAATTTTCCTGCTCATCATCCGGATCCCACCGTTCCCGAAAACTTAGACCAGCTTAAAGATTTTATTTTGAAAACCAATGCAGATCTCGGATTTGCTTTTGATGGAGATGGCGATCGTTTGGGCGTTATGGACGAAAAAGGGCGAATTTTATGGGGTGATCAGATTCTGATTCTTCTTGCCGAAGGGGTTTTGAAAACAATGCCTGGAGCTCCTATTATTGCAGATGTGAAGGCAAGCCAACTTCTCTTTGACAAGATTGAAGAATTTGGGGGTGTTCCGATTATGGAAAGAACAGGACATTCTCTGATTAAATCAAAAATGCGTGAGATGAAAGCGCCTCTTGCCGGTGAAATGAGCGGTCATATTTTCTTTGCCGATCGTTATTATGGATATGATGACGCTCTTTATGCGGCATTAAGACTTCTTGAAATTTTAAATATGTCTTCAAAGAGTTTGTCTGAGCTTTATGATGACCTTCCAAAACGGGAAAATACGCCTGAGATTAGAATTGAAAGCGCAGGAAAAGATAAGAAAGAAATTTTAAAGAAGATTAAAGAAGACCTTTTAAAGGAAGGCGTTTCTTTTAATGATCTCGATGGTATTCGCGCAACCTTTAAAGAAGGCTGGTGGGGCATTAGAGCTTCAAATACGCAAGATGTTTTAACCATGCGAATTGAAGCAGAAACCGCTGAAGGATTAAAACACCTGAAAACAGACCTTTTTGAGCGGCTTAAGTCCTTTGGCATTCATCTTGAGTTAGAAAAAGCCCTGTAGGGCCAAAAACATTAAAAGAATTTTAAGACTATAAATTCTTAATAAAAATGATATCATTAAAGAATGAAACAATAAAAATAAAGCCGTAAGATTATAAAAACAGCCTCATAAATACGGGAGAAAAACCATGGATTTTACCAAAATAACAACAGTTTCATTGGCCGCATTCTTTTTAACGAGTAGTCTTGCGTTTGCCATGGAAAGATGACGAGGGCGTGATGATTCTATGACAATACTTTCTGAAGCAAAACCAAAAACGAAAAAAGAGGTGCGTTCACTTTTTTCTATGTCTGAGCTCAAGGAAAAACCTTATGTTGTCGTAGATCTCTCCAATAAAACGATCCGTGGAACAGATGCTCTTAAAATTGCGGCCATGCTGGACCTCTTGCCTGAGAAAGAGAAAGATAAAATTAAGGTTTCAGTAAAAATTTCTCCTGACGCTTCTGTAACGGATTTAGAGAATTTAAAAAAATATGGGGCTTTTTCTAATGAGGATCGTGTAGAAATGTCGGGAGGTGACTTTTCTACGTGGGCGAGGAAAGAGATAATGATTCCCAGGGTTGAGAACATTTTTCTGGACTATCATAGGATAAATCCTTCGACCCATTACCTCATTAGGGGTGCTTGGGCATTTCCTCAGAATAACGGGCCCTTTTCTCACATATGGGTACATGATAATTATATTAGAACATATACTGGAAATGGTGAAGATATTTATGATGCGACGAGGGGAAACCGGCTCTTATCCCATGAGTTCAGATCAGGAAAGGTTAGGATTGAGAACGCTGCTCTTGCAAAAAATGTTTTGAAAAAATTAGATGAAAATGCAAAAGTTGATGTAACTCTTAAAATGTCGGCATCTCCTCAGCCTACTGATAATGCGGCACTAAGAGCTGTTGGATTCATAAAAGATGAAGAGGGTTTTCATGCATCGCAAATCAAAGCAAAAGAAGCTTTGTCCATTGTATAGGACCATGAGCAATCCTTAATTAATATACAAGTTGCACAAGATCTTTTAAAAGGTATGCCTATACTTCAAATTATAGAAGAGACAATATCGGGTTTAGAAACGAAGAAGTCATAACTTTTTAAAGAGGTCTTTGAAAGAAAGAGAGAATTTTTAGACTAAAATTCTCTCTTTTTTAATTCTTTTGATACATGCATGCGTCCTATCAATATCTTTTTAATGACAAGGTGTTTGGGTCTTCTCTCAAGAAAAAGTCTTCTAAAGATTTCATTTGAGCTTGATTTAAGATACGCTAAACAGAAAAATGCTTTAAAAGCATCTTTAGATAGAGCACAAAGAGGATAAGGATTCAATGAAGCTTCCTATTGGAGAAAGTGACTTTAGAACTCTCATTGATGAGAAATTTAATTTTGTTGATAAAACGCTTTTCATTAAAGAGGTTATTACAGAGGCTGCTAAAGTTATTCTTATTAGGCGTCCAAGACGATTTGGAAAAACACTCAACTTTTCCATGCTTCAGTACTTTTTTGCTCCGGAAGTTAGCTCAATTTCGACAAAGGGACTTTTTAAAGGGCTTAAAATTTCTCAAGAAACGATATATGAAGACTATCAGGGTCAATACCCCGTCATTTCTCTTTCTTTTAAAGATATCAAAGAAGATAATTTTGCTTTGGCTTATGATAAGATTTACGAAATCATCGTAAGTCTTTATAAAAATTTTTCTTATTTGCAAAAAAGCGATATCCTTCCGGAAGAGCTTAAATTTTTATATACTCGAATTTTAAAAAGAGAAGCAAATCAAGCCCAACTTAAAGATTCTCTTAAGACACTCACGGAATGCCTTTTTATGCATCATAAAAAAAAACCATTGTTCTCATAGACGAATATGATACTCCCATCCATGCAGGATATCTCAAAGGATTTTATGAGACGCTCGTGTCTTTTTTCCGGAATTTTCTAAGTGCGTGTCTTAAAGATAACCCTTGTCTTTATAAAGCGGTCTTGACGGGAATCTTGCGGGTATCACGTGAGAGTTTATTCTCAGGACTTAATCATCTTGATGTCTTTTCTGTTTTGAATTCAAAATATAGTTCTTATTTTGGGTTTACAGAAGGCGAAGTTGAGGATCTCTTGACGCAAGCTCATATGGAAGGAAAAGTAATAGAAGTTAAAGATTGGTACAATGGATATCATATGTCAGATGTTACCGTTTACAACCCTTGGTCAATTATTAACTTTATTCAAAAAGGCGGAGTTTTCAGCCTTATTGGGTCAATACATCCGATAACGAACTGATTAAATCTCTTCTAACAGGGGCAAGTTTTTCCTTTAAAGAGGATTTTGAATCACTTCTTCAAGAACATACTCTTGAGAAACTTATTGATGAGAATGTAGTGTTTTCCGATCTGAAAAGAAGCAATCCGACATCGATTTGGAGCTTATTTTTGATGACAGGATATTTAACGGCGATGAATCATCAATATATCGATGATGGAACTTTATGCACGCTTGTTATTCCAAATAAAGAAGTAAGCTTTCTTCTTAAAAAAATAATTAAAGAATGGTTTGTTCATGATTATGGACTTGAATGGTACAATCAATTTTTGAATGCTCTTTTAACAGGGAATATCGAGAAATTCTCTGCTGACTTAAAGGAACTCTTGGAGCACACCGTCAGTGTTCATGACGCGAGCCGAACCCCGGAAGCTTTTTATCATGGGTTAATGATTGGACTTACGGCAAGTTTGCATGCGTCTTCCCTTTATGAAATTAGGTCCAACCCTGAAAGTGGTGAGGGACGCTATGATTATGCAATTATATCGCGAGATGCTCAGAAACTTAGTATTCTAATGGAATTTAAGCGCCTTAAAGAACCGGAGGGTAAACCTCTTTCGGAAACTGAGAGGGTGGCTCTTTTGAAACAAACAGCTGAAGAAGCCCTGAGGCAAATTTCTCAAAAAGCTTATTATAGAGAAATTGAGCAACGCGGTCTCACGCGTCTTTTAAAAATTGGGCTTTCATTTTCAGGGAAGAAATTTTGCCTTGTCCAAGAGGTATAAAACTATAGGTACTCTTTTGTTTAGGAGAAATTAACTTCTCATTTTTTTCTTTAAGTCTGTATGTTTTTTTAAGAGTGTTAAAATCTAAAAATTAGTATATTATAAGAATTAGAAAAATAACCATAAAGACCAAACATAAGAAAATAAAAAAAGAATAAACAGGGAGAAAAACCCATGAAGTATAATAAGATAAACAAGATTTCTTTAAGTGTGCTTATGCTTGCAGCTCTTCCTTTTTCTTTTGTGAGGGCGATGGAAAATAGAGCGTCTCTAAGGCCTGAAACAGCAAAAATGGCTGAAGATGAAATAGGCAACTCTTGGAGAGTTCCACAACTTGAAATTGCAAATTTTCATAGGGTCAGACTTATTTTTTGAGGATGAAAATGAGGAAGGGGTTGTAGATGCGTTGGATTCAAGCATCGGCGGTGAAGCTGTCCAAAGAGAATATAATTTATTTCAAGGTCATGGGCAGCTAAATAATCAAGGGGGGTTAACATGAAATTCAAAATATTGACGTACGTCTCTTTAATAACTGTGCTTATAATGGGATCTTTTTTCTCTTCTTTAAAGGCTATGGCACAGGAATCAATCGGTAAGCACAAAAATTCTACTTTTATGGAACAACAGGCTAAAGATTTGAATAGGGCTCTCTCTTATTTTCCTTCTGATGAAAAATTGGAGAAAAACGCCAAGGCAATATTCGATTTTAAGGCGCACGAAATTAGAAGTCCTGATCTCATAGGGGTTCCCGGAATAGGAGCAGCGCAGTATCGCATAAAAGGAATTGGACATGAAGCGTTTGAAAAACTTATTTATCCATATATTTTAGAGGATTTGAATAAGAAAATTGTAACCCCATGTTGGTTTCTCGGCAGTGGGTATGTCTTGGTGCGCAATGATAGAGGAGAGTTTTATTATAATACCAGTGGCAGAAAATACTTTGATATAATACCAGTGGCAAAAAATACTTTGAGAACAATTTTGGAGCAGGGCAACTTGTTTTAAATGGAAAGTTTGTAAGAGACGTTCTTAAAGGGCTCCCTTTAGACATAAGAGGGGAGATAAGGATTAAAAGCCAAAACGCGGATGGTATGATGCCAGGGATATTTGAGAAAGTAGGCATCACAGGGGCTTTTGATCCAAAAGGATATTGGTATGCAAAAAATGTAGAGCTTAAAGATGTCCTACGGACGGACTGGGGAGAGGATATGGAATTTGTTTTACCTAAGCATGAGCTCGATCCCTGGGCAAAGAGTCAGTTACAAGAAAGGTTGGAAAGATTGTGCATATTAGAAGATGGTTCATATAATTCAATTGAAACAAGAAGATATCCTTAAAGATTTTTTGAAATGACGTCTTATACGGGAATGAAAAGATAACGTTAAAACATAAGGAGAGATTCAATGAAGTACACTAAAATCAGAGCTTTTACTTTAAGTTTTCTTGCCTTTGGAGCACCTCTTTCTTCGGCTCCTCTTAAAGATTTTCATGCAGGCAGGGAGGACCGAGCGGATTTTACCATTCTTGTGTCTTTGGAGCCGTTGGTATTGGGTGAGGCGTTTGTGAATCCAGCCCAACCTTATATGATCTTTGATAGAAAGAACCAGCGCGTTGAAGGGAATGATATACAAACTTTTGTAAAAGGCTTTGATAAGTTACTTCCTTCAGAAAAGGAAAATCTAAAAATTAATGTATATTATGATCAAGTACTTTCTCCTGAATTAAGCCAAGGGGTCATCAGAAGACCATCTATCAATGACTTTTCTGTCATGACAGGAGATGATTTTGTAAAAAAGTATCAAAAGTTAGATGGTGAGAACAGAGATAGAAAACCCATGAGAATTCGATTTGTATGTTCAGAACCTATTTTCACCAAAATTTTGGGTATAATAAAAGTTGATAGCGACGCATTTGATCGGATTATATGGCAGGGCGGCTTATTATATGGGATGAATCACGCGGGAGAATTTCTTTATACTCAAGATGGAAAACAGGTTGCTTCGTATAATCCAACCAACGATCATATTTCCATTTATGGAGCTGATTTTGCTAGGGAATTTCTTAAAAGAGCTAATCCTGAGACGTTTGTAGCTTGGAAAAAGTCTGTTCGATCAGAAGAACAGAAAATGATGCCTCATAAAAATGAGGAAGATAAAAATTTCAAAGAAACTCCAATAAAAGCAAGGGATTTGCTTAAAATGATGGAAGAAAAACCAGAGCTTTCTTTTGATATTTCTTTTCAAAGGAGTGAAATTTCTGCTTCAAAAATGAAAGAAGCTTTGACTGCTTATAAAGCAAAAAAACGTCTTTAAAACGCTTATTATGCCTTTTGTAAAGATAGTTTTTAAAAGGAACATTTCTTTACCGCAATGAGCATAAGAGCATCATAAAATTAAAAAGAAACTTAAAAAAAGGAAGAATCTAATGAAAATAAATTATATAACAACACTGTCCTTAAGTGTCTTTATCTTAAGTGGATCTCTTTCTTTTGTGCAAGGTACAAAAGCAACAGAAGCCGAAATGGAAAGAAGTGATCAAGCTCAAAAAAAAGAGAAAGAACATTTCATTGCTTTAAATGAGCTTAGAAAAGGCTCTTATATTGAGGTTGATCAGAAAAGAAAAGAACTTAAAGGAACAAATGTCGCTGAAATTGAAAAAGCTTTAAAACGAATGTCTCCTGAAGAAAAAAAGAATGTTCGCCTTGGATTTACACTTAACCAAAAAGCTTCTCCTGAACTTCAAAGAATTTATAAACCCTTTGCACAAACGAGGGATGGATATAATTTTGCCCTAAAACCCGACGATTTTGAGGATTTTTTAAAGACACACAAAATAAGTAACATTCGTCAGATCTTCTTTTGGTTTTTGCGTGGGCACACCTATCCGCGCGAAGCTATGGGTCAGGGTCAGCTTCCAGGTCTAGAAACTTCTAAAGACTTCGAAATAAGGCGCGATTTAGAAGCACAGAAATATGGATATTATATTGTGAATGATATGAGTGTTTTAGCTTGGGATGCGGGAAAAGAGGCTTTTTATGATAGAAAATCTGGAAAAAAAATCTGGGAGCATTCTGTTAAAGACGGAAAGGTTCGCATCTATAATCGAACGCTTGCACTTGAGATGATTGAGAAATTTAAAGATCGCTTTCCGAATGTCCCTGTTCGTTTAATTGCTGAAGGTGAGCCTAAAGCAGAAATAAAATTAACAGAGAACCGCATTGAAGCGTTTAGAAGAGGAAATGATGGAACCTTTTATAAAGAGTTCTCTTTAGAGGAAGCATATGGATGGTTTGCATACGGGGGCGAAGAATTTAAAGGGAGGGTTGAATTTCCTGCTGCCTTATTTCAAGAAGGATTTGTAAAAAACGTCAAGAACGGCAGGGAGGTTTATGATGAAAACATCTAACATCATCCTTCTTTCTTTTGGAGTTTGTACGGTATTCAGTCCTTTTTTAAAGGCATCAGAACACTATCCTGAGGGAGAAAAGAGAGAAATAATTTATGGTCCCATCGAGGAGAAGGTCCCAAAGGCAGAGTCAAAAACCCCTCAGGAATTTTTTAACAACCTAAAAAACAAGTCAAAAAAATGGACAGAAGGCTTCCGAACAGAAAATGGGGTTCATATTAGAAGTTCAGATCCCTTTGAATTTGAAAGATTTTATAGGTCAGTTCCTGAAGAGATTAAAAAAAAGGCTAAATTTAAAATTAAATTGGACGCGCATGGGTTTGGTGACGGAAAAAAATTTATTAAAAAACATGGAATGAAAGATCAAAAGGGCTTGTGGAAATTGCCTTATCCTTCCTTTGATGTCCTTATAAAAAATGGATGGTTAAAAGAAGGAAGAGAATTTTCTATTTGGGCACCAACACCGGTTGGTTCTGATTTCTCAGATAAGTTTTTCTTGGGAGACAAAGCATTTAATCATGTTTTTTTGACAGATGAATATGCTCTTATTACTGGTCCCTTAAAAGAAGCGGGCTATGATGTAAGAAGAGGAAAAGAACTTTGGCAGATTGATAGTGGATCAAAGTGGGTGATCTTTCATGATCAGGATTTCGCTCTAAGAGCTTTTCAAAAAATAAAGCCTCAGGCACCTGTTGGATTTAGAATACAAAAAAGAGATCTCGAGCTTGAGAGAAAGCTGATAGAAGAAGGCGCATCTGTTACGCATCATAAGGATATTATGGAAGTAAGTGGCCTTCGGCGAGACCTTATGCGGATGGTGTTGGATATTCGACAGGCAGGGGCGTCTCCAGAAGTTTATTTTCAACAAGAAAGTATGACAAAAGAGCACCTGCTGGAGGTATTCCAGGAATACATAAATCAGCGTAAATTGAATGAGCAACCCGTGCTTGAAGGGAACGCGGGCATATCTTCTAACACCTTTTTAGAAGCTAACGCGATAAGCGAAGAAAAAAATCCTTAACGAAAACATGGGAGATATCTTATGAAACTCAATACAACAACACTTTCTCTTGGACTTCTTATTTTAAAAACTTTTTCAGCAACATCTATAGAAGCTGGACTTGATAAAGAAAAAAATACGGTGAGGCAAAAAGAAGCCAGAAAGTTTGAAGACCTCGCTAAAGAAAAAAACCTCTGTCTTTTGATAGTGCGAAGCATTTTTTTAAAGACTCAAGCGGAAATATAAGAGTAGAAGATCTTAAAACTGGAAAATTTCTTGCATGGAATCCTGGTGCAAAAGAAATAACAGGAGACGATTTCAAAACAGTATATGATGGAAAAGAGATCTTTATACCTGAGTCCAAAGGAACATTTCGTTTTATGTTTACCCTGAAAGAAGTGGAAATGATATGGCTCGAAAGACACGGAGGGAGAGTTTCTCCTGATAAAAGGGAAGTTGCTATAGACCCTAAGAACCTCCCTGCGGTTTTGAAATTTATTTCAGAAAATAAAAATCTTTCTGAAAGGGTCACTTTTAAACTTATACCCACAGCTTTTTGGGGGCCGGAAAATAATTTCTGGCTTGATCATTTGATAGGAATTGATAAACGTTATCCGGATTCTATAGGGGTAGGGGAGGGACGAGATAAGAAAAAGGATCTTTTAAACTCTTTCTTTTATGCTGTTCCTCAAGGGCACCCTTTTTCTCTAAAAATTTATAGAAAAGGCCCTTTGATGGAGGTTAACAATCATGAGGGATGGGTATATTTAAGGGATGATTCTACAGGAAAGTATAGATATTTTGACCCCGTTAAAAAAATCTATCGCACCAATGACTTTCAAGAAATTCAAAGACACATAAGGTTATTGAAAGACACGAATAAGGAGGCAAGGATCAACCTAGAGTTTTTCGACTATCCAGAAGTCAGAGGTATGATGAAAAGATATGAGCTTTCTTATTCTCTTGGAGAAACAGGGCACCTCGTATTGCCTAACTTACGTCCTGAGCAAGCCTTTCACATCTTACATAGGAATGGAAAGGATGCTGCTATAGTTTCAGATAGTATAGCTTCAGCTGTTTTTGAGGGTGTTTCTGTGGGTATTGCCCTAAGTGGTCGCTTTTTCCTGAGGTAGATTTTTTAGAATCTTGAAGAAAAGAGGGGGGGGAATACTATAGGTTAAAGAGATCATTTTAGTTAAGGAGCTTATGAAAGTTTAATCGTATTTTTTCATTTGCCTTTTTTTGCCTGTGTTGTCTTTTTTTCCATAATGTTCTTTGTGTGAAAATACACGATGGATTATTAGAATTAACTTATGAAAGTCAGGAAATAGGTCGCTCTTTAAAACGTGCCTATGTGAAAAAAAGACACGCACATTGGGATCCTGAGAGGAAATTTCCAATAGAAAGCAGATTTTCTCTTACCTTAACCCCCGTTCAGGAAGGTATTGAAAAAGAAATTTTAGAGCTTTTCTTTAGTGGACCTTTGCATTTGAATTTCTTTCAACACTTTCTTTCCAAAGTTTCCCCAGAAAAGCCTCATACATTTTGGATCTTTAAAGAGGACGTTTTTGTGCAAGATGTAATTAGAATGGGTGCTAACCAAGACCCAGCAGCAGATTATAGAAGAATAGCAGAAGAAGCAAAAAGAAGATTTGATTTGGGTGCAAGCGATGGAAGGGTGTTTAAAGGAAGAATAGCTAAAATAGAAGAGGATACTCCTGAAAATCCTCACCATTTTTTAACGCTTCAATACACGCCTCTTACGGTTGCATTTGAAGCTCCTATGGAAGTTGACTAAAGATTAGATAGAAAGATCCTTTAAAAACTTTTATCTAAAAGGTGGCGCAGATACCACGGGTATTAACCCGTGGATAGTCACTTGAAACATAACCTTATTTTCCGGATTTTGATCCCTTTACTGTTTTTTTAAGCGTGCCAATCTCTAAAAATTAGTATATTCTAAATTAGAAAAACAAAAACAATAAAGACCAAAAATAATAAAATAAAAAACAATAAACACGGAGAAAACATATGAAATTCAATAAAATTACCAGAATTTATTTAAGTATTATCGTTCTCGCGGCTTTCCCTTTGAGGGGTTTGGCGAAGCTGAAGCTGAAATTGAGGAGGGGGAACTCATTGTTATAAGAAATGAGGATATCTTGGTGAAATATGAAAAGTAAAAGTTCAAAGATATGAAGTTCTTGCTTCATTCAGCTCACTTTTGAAGAATGAAAGTTAGAGCAAAGCATAAAGAGTTAAACAATCACGTACAAATAAGGAGAACAAAAAATGAAACTTAATAAACATACAGTAACAACCCTAGGCTCTCTTTTTCTTACAATTTCTTTGGCAGCAGAGACACTTAAGGCAGCGCCAGAAATCAAAGATACTCTAAGAAGAAAAGCTCCAGCGAATATAGAGTTTTCAAAAGAAGATGACGTGGGAGCTATGTATGAAGGTCAAATTACTAAAAAGAGAGACGTTCGATGGATAAAGGCAGAAAAAAAGAACAGGAGAATATTCGTTACAGGTAATAATTGGATAGAGCTTTGTAGGAATTATGAGTTGTGGAGAGATCAAACAGGTGCAAAAGATGATGACCTTAGGTTAGTGTGGCAAGACGTGGGAAAGAACAATTTTGTTGAAAAATATGGCAGAGTGGAAGGAAAGACCTTCTATGTTGATAAAGAAAAGATCCATGAACTTTTAAAGGATAAAGAGGCGCAACGCAAATTAGAGGAAAGAAACGTAACTTTTAGATGGTCTTATGATGCTGACCCTGAAAAGAAGATAAAAATATTCGCTCATACAGATTTCGTTCCTGATGGTGTTACCTCTATCCTAAAAACTCCTGACAAAGTTCTCGCAACTGAAAAAAATAAAGAGACCGCTTATGACGCAAAAACAGGACAAAAACTTTGGGAATATGTTCCTGCAGAGAAATTTATAAAAATATATGATTACGAAACTTTAAAATGGGTCGCTTATTGGAGTTATCACAATTTAAAAGATCCTTTTGAAGTAACCTTCAAAAATATTGGCGAAGTCAAACAAAAACTAAATGACTGGAATGTTGTTTACGATATAGATGGGAATGGTCTTCTTAGAACAAAATGGTATAATTATGATTATGAAAAATGGTTTGAGCCAGGATATAGTGACTTCTTCAAAGACAATATAATGCGTTCAAATATCGCTTTTCAGAACAGTCAAGATGCTGAAAGATTGAGGAATTTATTCATTGAAACCGGTTTTGGATCACCTGGATACAATTCTTTTGAAGCTTAATAAAAGAAAAAGTTTCTTTCACTTATAAAGCAAAACGAAACCTTATTCAAAACACAGGAGAAAGTCTATTATGAAATTCAGAAAAATTATCCCTCTTTCTTTTAAAGTTCTTTTTTTGTCGTATCCTCTTTTGACCGTTCATGGAATGGAGCTCCCTGATATTTCGCAGGCGCAAGATGCAACTGTTTTAGATGAAAGAACCAATGTTTCGTCCTTCGTTACATTTGATTCTTATGGAGAAGATAATGAAGTTTCAGTTCCTTATCCTTCCCATCCCGCTTTCTCCGTCCCCTTAAATTATTATCAGGGAGAGAGTTTTCTGCAAGGGTATGCCAGGAATAACTATAATTTTGTGGATTTTGATGGGATCAAAAACAATGCTCATGTGTGGCAGGAGTTTGTTATTTTACCGGGACAAATTCTCTTTTCAACCAATAGAAAAGAAAAATTGAAGGCTTTTCTCAAAGGGTTTTCTCCAGAAGAAAGAAAAGCTCTTAAAGTTAAAGTTTATAAGAGATCTTGGGATGAGAGGAGGTCAGAGCTGAATAGAGGTCATGAAGTCTGGATAAGAAATAATGTGACAGGAGGATGGCTTTTAATCTCCCCTAATGATGTTGATGGGCTTGTTTGGGAAAATAATAAGGATGGGAAAGAGAGGACAGATTATACTGTTCAAGTTGAAGGACACTTACCTTCCCAGGTCGTAGATCAATGGCATCTCGGACGGGGGAGAGAAGGAGAAGATCCTATTAAAGATAGGTCTTACAACAATTGGAGATATCTTCTTGAAGCCGATGGAAAGGCTTATGCCTTTGGCCGTT
Organism: Pseudomonadota bacterium; assembly: GCA_018242545.1. Taxonomy (NCBI): domain Bacteria; kingdom Pseudomonadati; phylum Pseudomonadota; species Pseudomonadota bacterium. The sequence goes on along the minus strand of JAFEBT010000003.1, from coordinate 20,259 downwards.
CTGAAGAAGGGATATATGATACCAATAGAAATGCCATGGTTGACCTTAAAAAAGGCAAGATAATTATTTCTGAAGGAGATTGGAGAGGGAAATTTAAGGATGATCTTAAGGTTCAATCCCTAAATTTTCCTGTTGTTTTAAAGATGAAAGATGAGGCGAACGTAAGACAAAAACTAGACAAACAACAGATTTCTTATAGCATTCAACCTGATGGATATATCTTGGCAAAATTGGAGAGGGCGAAAGCCGTTCGCTTCTTAACGTCTTCAGAATTTAGGTCAAAAATAGAGCTTATTGAAATGCCCGAAATCGCTCTTCAAGGAAAAGAAACTTTAAGGCCGCCTATGGATGAAAAACAAGAAAAAAGTATTTTCAGAACTTCAGAAGGATATCGTGCCAGATGGTAAAAGAAACCGAAATTTTATCTTAATGAAGAATGATTCTCTGAGAAATGGGTGATGAGAGTTGGGATCAAAATGTGAGTTATATTTAACATAAGATGAATGAGGAGAAGTTCTATGAGATTCAAGACCTTAACAATGACCACTTTAAGCATATTTCTTTTAGGGCTCAATTTTTCTTTTGCGTCTGATCAAGATTCTTTAAATGAAGAAAAAAAAGACAAAAAAGGCTTGGAAATGTTTCTTAACGATTCGCGTGTTTATCGGGAAGAAACCACCTTTGGAGGATTACCTTTCAGTATTGAAACGGGAGGGTTTGCAAGACAAGCCGATGGATCAGCTGTTGTAAGATTAGGAGGTACAACTGTTTTGGCGACTGTTGATATTGGTAAACCCCAAATAGCAGCGCCCGATTTTGATCCCCTGATGGTGTCTTATCGCACACCAGGATTTGAAGCTTTTCAAAAGCAAGAAGAAATACCTGGTAAACCTCAAGTGTTTGAGGAGGTTGAAGAAAATGTAGCAGATCAACTAAAACGCACCATTTCTCTTCTTTTATCTGAAGGATGGGCGCGTCCCATGACTGTGACATGTGACGTTTTGGAAGGCCATGAAAATCGTGACGTTGCAGCATTTTTAGCGGCTTCTGCAGCTTTAAAACTTTCCGGCGTTCCAATAAGAGAGCCCTTTGGTGCAGCGCGCGTTGCATTGGTAGATGGGAACTATGTCATTAATCCAAAGATAGAAGAAAGAAAGAAAGCTTATCTCGACATGCTCTTGACGGGAACAGTGCGTGATTTGGTAACAATCGAGGGCCGTGCAAATGAACTTCCTGAAACATCCGTTTTAGAGGCCCTTGCCCAAGGACAGAAAGAGTTTAAGAATTTGATTGCAGCCATGGATCGTCTTGCAAACAAGGCGGGAATGAATCCTGCGACAAAAAAGTATGGGACTGAAGTTCAAGCATTTGAAGACATAAAAAAGAAAGTATCCTCTCAAGTTTTGGAGGAACTTAAAGCTGTGCCTCAAGAGCAGGATTGGAGAAACCGTAAGGTTCTTCTTGAGGGTGCTTTTGAGAATTTAGAACAAGATCCTGCTTTCAAAGGCGTTCCTGAGTTTTGGCTCAATAAGGCGTTTTTTGCAGTTTATGCTGCAATTGTTCGAGAAGAAATTTCCCACGGAAAGCGCCAAGACAAACGTAAATTAAAAGAAAGTCGAGAATTAAGAGGAGAGGCTGGGCTTTTTTCAGGGGATGCTGATGGAAGTGCATTCGTGAGCTCAGGGGAAAACCAAGCTTTAGCAAAGGTAAAGTTTGAAAAAAGAGAAGCAGGTAAACCTATAGTCGATGAGAGATGGCTTGTGAAGATACCCTTTGATTCTCTGACAAATATAGAACAAAGACGACGGCCGGGCTTGTACACCATTGATGGAATCTCTAACCTTTTTATGGAAAAGGCTTTTCGTCCTGTCCTTCCTTTGAAAGAAGAATTTCTTTATCAGGTCCAAGTTGATTCTGAAATAATGGGAATCGATGGCGCTGCAGATTCCGTTGCACTTACAGGCATTTCTGTTGCTTTAAGAGATGCAGGTGTCCCTCTTAAAAATCTTGTTACTGGAACAACTGTTGGTGTTTTGAAAAAAGGCGAAAAATTTGTTGTTCTTTCAGATATGGCAGAGGATGAGAAGCGTGCTTGCGACATGAATTTCACAATAGCTGGCACACAAAACGGAATAACAGCTCTTAAAGCGGATATTAAAATACCGAAAGTTCGTGCTGAAATTTTTAAGAAAGCTATTGAGCAAGCCCGTGAAGACCGGCGTCATAAGCTTGAAGAAATGGCCGAAATTAAAATCTTGGAACATCCAAAACCAGAAAGACATGTGTCTTTCAAGTCTGAAGGAGACCGTCCTGTTCCTAAATCCTCTTTTGATAAAGAGAAGGTCGAAAAGCATTCGGAATCTAAAGTATAAAGAAAGGTTTTGAAGATTGTTTTTCGGAAAAGAAGAAAGGCTTTTTAAGATTAAAAGACAAAAAAATAATGTCTAAATAAGGTGTTTAAGATAAACTTTAAAAAAGGAAAAATAAAATGAAACTGAAAACATTTACAATTTTCTCTTTCGGAATAGCAATTTTAGCGGGAGACTCTTCTAATGCTGCAAAGGTAGATATGGAAAGAAGAGACTTTAGAAATCAAACAATGCAGGCTTCCGATATAGAGGCCACGGGAAAAGTACTCCCCGAATGGTTAGAGTTTAAGAAAAAAGAGTATTTTAGGTATGATAAGTCAAAAGGTGAGATATCAGGGACAGATTTAAAGACCTTGAGGAGTGTAATCGCTTTACTCCCTGAGGAAGAAAAAAAGAAGACAAAGATTCGGTTTGAAATTCCAGAAGGATATTCTCCTGCTCCAGAAGTCAAAGGAAAATTAGAAGCATTTAAAGATATTTCTGAATTGGGCGCTTATACAGTACCGGCTGAGAAGTTTAACTCTTTATGGTCTGACACCCTCTACAAATTGCCAACAAGAACTTTTCTAAGATTTAACTGTCCAAAAGACATTTTTTGGGGATATGTAGCGGGAGGAAAGAAATTAAAAGATGGAAATTTTGATCAATATTATGAAGGGGCTGGATATTTTGGTTTCGTTACAGGAGATACTGAGTCTCTGTTTGATAAGAAAACTGGAAAACCCATCATAGAATATTCTCATAAAGAGCGTGTTGTGAGGATTAAGGATCCCATACTTTCAAAAGAAGTTCTTGCGAACCTGGATCCAAATGCACGTGTTAAAATAAAATTTGAAGCATTGGATGATCTGCTTTTTAATGAGCGCAATAAGAGGTTGGGCTTTGTTTACAAAGAAGAAAATGGAGCAGGTTTTTATGTAAAAGATGTGCCTGCAGCAGAGGGTCTTCAATCACTCAATGCTCTAAGATTTACGGATGGGAGTTCTATTGACGTTATGATCAGTGAGCAGATAGATAAACAAATTGCAAATTTTTTAAATGCAAATGCAAATATAGCTATGTAAGATTGAAAGGATCAAACGAATTCTTTTTAAATCTTGAATAAAAAAACAAAAAACTAATGTCCTTAAAAACGGGGAGAAATCTTATGAAAATCAATACGCTTACGACAGTTTCTTTAATTACAGGCGTTTTAATAGGGACTTCCTTTTCTCCCATACAGGCGCTGCAGAGGGAATCAGAAAAAGAGGAACTAGCGCATTTTTTCGAACATATAATGTTTAAGGGAAGTGTTAAAGATCAGTTTAATGGAAAGTCCAATCTTCCCTCTGATGAGAAAATAAAGGAAAGGTCCTCTGTAGAATTGGATTTTAATGCAGGGGAGATCAGAAGCAGAGATGCATCTAAAATAAGAAATTATTTAGAAGTGATTGCGCGAGTAGAAGTTAAGGACTCAAAAAAAGATTCAAGGAGAGCCTCTCAACTGCTGGATGAAAGTGTTGCAACTGCTCCTCGCTTAGAAAAGAACCATATTGTCCTAGGAACAGGCAGTGTTGTGACAGGTAAAGAAGAATGGGAAAAGAGCGTTAGGATTCGTCTTCCATATAATATGTCTGTACTTGAAGTTGGAAGAAGTTTGGTAAATTTGGGGGCTGTTTATGATGGAACAGATTATATAATCTCGCCTGAGCAGTTTCTAAAACATTATTCTAATTTAATCAACCTTCCTGGGATAGAGGAGGCTGATTTTAAAATAACTGGCATGGAAAAGGAGGACTTTTTAAAGATTGTCCCTTCAAAAATTTCGGAAGATTTGAAGAAACAGGACTTTGTTATACTTTGGGATGTGGGTGGAGGTTATTTTGCACGTGGCGGATGGGGAGAAGCTTTTTATACAAAGCTGGGAGACAAACTCTATGGGTATGACTCTCTCTTAGGAAAATTTACTTTCAGAGGACCGTTGGCAAGAGATATTAGTGCCGCTCTCCCTCCTGCAGCAAGAGTGGATATAAAAGTTAAAAAAACAAGTGCGTCCGTTGTTCCTTCTATATTTGAAGCCCATGGTATCCCATTGGGTCTTGATTCTCAAGGATATTGGAGTTCTAAAGATGTTAAAGTTGCAGATATTCCATTTGAGGAGTGGATGGATGATATAGAAATAACACTTTCTAAGGAGGTGATGGATTTTCAAAAAAAGCGTCTTTTAAAGGAAAAACTGCTGAATAGGTTGCTGAAAGGAGAGGATTCAAAATAATCCAATTCATAAAAACCCATCCTGGGAAATAAGGAAATGTTTTGGATAAGTTCTTTTTAAAATGATGTCTTCATAAAACATGAAAATAAAAAAGAAAACAATGAAATTATAACTTAAAACAAGGAGAAGGAAATGAAATATCTTAAGATGACGACTGCTGTGTTTATGCTCATGGGGGGCGTTTCTTTTTGTTTTGCAAGTCTTGAGGCTGGAAAAGAAGAAGATAAACAGAAGGATGTTGAAGTTAGAGAAAAAAGTATCAACCCTTTCAAAAAGCCTTTTTTTGATTTTAAGAAACTCAAAGAAAATCCTTATTTATACTGGGACAAAACAGAGAAAAGATTAGAAGGAACGGATCCTGATGGGTTTTCAAAACTCTTTTTTTCTTTATCATCTGAACAAAGGAAAAACCTTACTGTAGAAATACGCTTGGATAACAATGCCTCTTCTGAAGATCGAAAATTTTTAAGGAAATATGGCCTACGTAAAAAGGGAGAAACCGTTCAGCTTCAAGGAAAAGAGGTTGACGCATTTATAAAACAGTGGAAGGGCCATCCTGAATTAGGAATATATATGCTGGCTCCCCAGATAGCGCCTGCGACGCAATGGTTTAGAGGACATGAAGACTTTGATTTTTTTCTTAGGAAGGGAGATGTTGTTTTTGCACGCGGACGGGGAAAGGAAACTGTGTTCAATGCTGCAACTGGTGACAGACTTATTCATGATTTGGGCACTGGAGAAGTTACTGTAACGGGGAAAGGATTAACGCGGAAAATGATAGATATTTTGCCAGAAGATCAGGTGGTTTCTGTAAATGCCCTCAAAGAGTTTCAGTCTACATTAGATGAAAAAAGAATTTCTTATACGATAGATGGAGAATCTTTGAAAATGGAAAATGTACCTGTAGGGGATCTTGCTTTTGGGTTCATGACTTCAGGAGGAATAGAATACATGAAGTTTCCAGATACAGCTTTACAACCGGGAAATTGAGGCAAATTTGTAGAAGATATAGGTGTTTATACGTATGAGAGGGACATTCCAGGTATACAAAATGTATCTAAATAATAAAAATTGGTAAAAAAAGCAAGGAGAACAAAACATGAAATATAATAAAATCACAGCTTTTTCTTTAGGTATTTTCGTGATCGGAGGCGTTCTTTCTTCTGCTGCAGTGCAGGGGAGTCAAACAGAAATGTATGGAAACGGAGCCGTAACTTCTTTTGCATCACCAGGTTTTATGGGAGTTGGAAGTTTCTTTTTTGATATAAAGCAACCTTATCTTGCTTATGACAGAAACACTCAATGGGTTGAAGGGAATGATATGAAAGGTCTTATGACAGCTCTTGGAAAGATGTCTCCTTCCGAAAAAGACAAAATAAGAGTTGAGGTTTATCTTCCTATAGAAACTACTCCTGAATTTCGAGCACGCTTTGAAGCCCAGGGAGAAACTTTTGAAAAAGATCATTATGTCATACCAGCGCTTGGTTTTGGGGCGATACTTCAGGATCCTGATGTTTCTGAAAAAGCAATCAAGAGAGTTGGATTTAGATGCCCAGAAGTTCTTTTTACACCAAATTTTATAGGAGAGGGTTCCTTCATAAAACCATATGACCAGATTATGGTGCATGATAGTTATTGGTCTGGAAGAAATGCAGACATAGAGGATCTTTATGATTCAACTGGAAAGAAAATTGCATCCTATAGACCTGAAGACAATCGTATCTTTGTTTATGGAAGGGCTCTTTCCAAAGAAATACTTAAGAGGATTTCTCCTGACGCCGAGATTTCTTGGGGACAAGAGGGTTCGAAAGATACTCGAGAAATGATTGGAAGAGATAAAAAAGAAGGGTTTACAGGTTTCGGAAAGTCAAAAATGAAAGCAGAGGAGGTCCTTAGAGGGTTAGAGAAAAAAGCGAAGGATGATTTTACCATTTCTTTTGAAGCAAGTGCAATTCCTTCTCTGAAAGTGAAAGAGGCCCTGAAAGCCTATAAAGAAATACAACGAGAAAAGTAAAATTTTCAAAACGTCTGTTGTGAGACAAGAGGTATTTTGAACGCAAAAGAAAATATTTACGCTCAACAGGCCTCTGAAAACATGCAGAAAAAATAAAAGATGCGTTTAAAACAAGGAGGAAAGAGATGAGGCGAAACAAAATCACAATAATTTCTTTAAGTATGATCGTTTTAGGAAATACCTTTTCCTTGTTCCCAGTGGATGCAATGAAAAAAGAAGCCGAGCATCGAAAAGCTGCTTTGCTTAAAACTGAAGTAATGCCGTTTTTTGGCCTTGATGAAAGAAAGACAAAAGCAACATCATTTGTCAAAATTAATCTTGAAGAAAATAAGATTGAAGGAACGGACGCTCCTAAAATTTTAGAAGCTCTAAAATCATTAACTCCAGCCGAAAAAGAGAAGGTTAACGTTGAATTTCGTTTCGCAAAAGAAGTTTCTCCTGGTGTAAAAGCGCGCTTGCTGCCATATGCAGATACATTAGACGGGGTTTATTTCAAAGTAAAAGAAGGAAAATTAAAAGATCTTCTTGAAGATAGGGAGGGTGTTGCAGGTTTTACTGTCTGTCGGGATTATAGCTTAGCATGGGCTGATTTAGAATTTATAGAAAGTGGTTGGAGAAAAGCTCCATGGAAAAGAATGAAAGAAGAAGGTTATAAAAAGGCAATTTTGACTGGAGATTATGCTTATACATGGGGGCAAGGTAAAGAAGCGGGTTACAACTTAGGGGAGGGAAGAAAATTATGGGAACGCCATATACCAGAAGGAATAGTCAATATATATGATCCTATGCTTTCCTATAAAATAGTTGATGACATCGCAAAGGCCCATCCTAATACAGGCATTGCTCTTACTGTTCGAAATACAGAAGACGTGAGAGAGAAATTAAAGCTTTTTGATGCAGAAGTTTTAAAAGATAATGGAGAGGTTCTGGATGTAAGCATGCCTGCGCAAGGAGCGGTTAATTGGATTGATAGAATGTCGAGGGAAGATTATAACATGCATCCTTATTTCATAACGGTTTCTGATAGGGTTATTTCGAAAAGAAAGAGTCGGCTTTATTTGGATGAACTCTTCGATGAGCTTGACGATGAGGGAGCAGGAGAGTAAAAATGAGATTTACTAAAATTATATTCATCTCTTTCGGTATTCTTTGTTTATTCAACGCTTCATTAAAAGGGGGGAAATTCAATGCTGAACTTTTTGGAACGGAACATGATGCACTATATCGATATGAGATGGATACCGAAGATAAATTTAAGCTAACTGCTCTTGAAAAGTTAAAAAAAATGGCGAATGGACCTTGGATGCAACTTAGAAAAGACAGAGATCATTATGAGGTTCAATCCTCTGATATTGAAACATTTAAAAAGGTTTATCGGAAACTTTCTTTAGAAGATAAAAGAAGGGCTATAGCTTATATTAGGGCGGATGATACCTCTTCTTTTCAAACGAAAGCAGCACTTAAAAATTATGGGAAACAGGTGGAAAATCATATCTTTGTCCTACCTCGAGGTTCCATAGATGCCTTTTTAAATGATAAACGATCTTCCTTGGTGAGAGGAGACATATATCTTCAAGGAAAAGGAATAAATGAAGGTTTCTCTCAACTTCTTTTCGATCAAATGGGTATGGCGAAGCATGCAGACTATGACCGGGCCTTAGGTGTCAATCCCCAAATTCTTTGGTTGGATGAGCCCACCTCCGGGCTTTATGCGGCTTTGAGTCGTCCTGTTGCGCTTCGGCCTAGTGATATACAGACGCATTTAAAATATACCGATCAAATAGCTTCTCCCGAATGGGCTCTGATAGGTAAAGATTATGATCTCTTATATGCGCGCAGATTTATACTTGCTTCTGGAGATCTAGGAGGATTTTGTTATGACCGTGAACGAGGAAGAGCCGTGTGGCAATGGAATCCTCAAGCTAACAATTTAACAATTTTTGACCAAAGGTTAGCCAAAGAACTGATGCAAACAGGCTCTGTTGATGCAAGAATTGATGTTAGATTTAAAAGAGGCCTAAGTCCTGATGTTCTAGAGAAGCTGAAAGAAATGGATGCTTCTATTAAGGAGTATAACGGAATTGTCCATGCGGAAAATATACGCGCAGGAGATGTTATACCTTTAATGACAGATGCAACATTTCTAAAAGAAATAGGAGAATTTCATTTCAAAGAAAAAGACTCATTAGAGAATTTTTGGCCAGCCTTTAATAAATTTATAGAAGTAGAAAAATCTTGGAAGGATGATTATGGCAATATAAGATCTAATGAAGCGTTTCCTGCTCTGGTTCCTGTAGGAGAAGAAGATGGAAGAGTCCTGATTCTGTCTTTAGAAGGGGATGACGAGTTCTCCTAAAAAGGAGATTGCTGGATAAAGGCGAATAGAACGCCTTTCTTAAAATTAAAACAAAAACACAAAGAGAAAGATTTATTAGAAGAATTAAAACGCGTTAAAAAGTCAAAAATAAATCCAAAACAAAAATAAAATCTAAAAAATCTTAAAAAAATAAATGAACAAGGAGGAAGCTTATGAAGTTCACTAAAAGTATAACACTTTCATTTGGAATAGTTGTTTTGACAGGTATTTTTTCTGTGGATGCTCTTAATGCAATGAAACCTGAAAAAAAAGATATGCGCCTGGCTGTAACAGATTCTCGCTTTGTTCCTCAAGATCTTTCACACTATAAAGAAGTATATCGTTTTTCTACCCCTCGAGCTGGATATGTTTTAATTGAAGACTTAAAGAGCGCTGATAGGGGGATCTATGATCAAAAAAATCATGTTTTCGAAGGAGATCTTGCGTTAAGTGTCAAAAAATTAATTCCTCAAAGAGATATTTTTGAGAGAGGTCGTTTAACAGGAAGCATTGAATTTCAAACACCCGTTCCAGAAGAGCAGAGAATAGAAATGCAAAAGAAGTTTTCTGAATTCTTCGTTCGTCAGCTCCTTGATTTAGAGGAGGGTTATGACTCTAAAATTGCACTTGAAGATCCTAAAAGAATCGGAAGAACGGAGATATTTCAGGGGCCAGAAGTTATAAAAGGAAGCATAAAAGACGCGGCGCCAAGTTGGTCACCAGATGGAAAGAGAATATTTTTGGGAGCACAATGGTGGCCCATCGCTATATCGTATTTTTCAAAAAATAAAGCGCTTGCTAAAGGAGCAATTATTCGGGTTAAGGGGATCACGCAAGAGGATATGACAAAGGCTTTTTTGAAAGGTTTTGAGGCAAAATTTCAGGGGAGGACATATGCAGCCGCGCCTGATGGGTTTTCTCATCTTGAATCAGATCCATTTGGCAGAGCCTTTACGCATTACCAAACAGACACTATGATTCTAGATTACTATAAGAATGGAGATATTGAATGGTCGGATCCTATCGGCAGATATACTTATGTAGATTCTGATCGAAGAACGTTAAGAACAAATCATTATCATCTAATTATGCCAATTTTATTTTCTTTAGTCGAGAGAAATTCTCCCACAAGAATTAAGATGGATTGGCCAGAAATGTATCCTAAGGTTCTGGATTTTGCACTTAAAGAAGAACTTTCCTATTACCGAACTGAGAATGGTGGCTTTGGCCTGAAAGGTCTGAATGGTGAACAGGCTTTAAGAATCATGAATTTACCGGAAGGTCCCCTCAGTGCGGCACTAACCGTTGAAACTCTTCATCCGCACGATTTCCAAACATTGAGAGACATAATGTGGTTTGGATCCCAAGGGGAAGATATCCTAAATACATCATTAGAGGGTGGCGAACTCGTATATGATACCCTCAAATTAAGACCTTAAAAAAATTGGTTAATGAAAAAGGTAAGGCAGGATAAAACATTCATTCAAAAGTCTCAAAATATAAAAGAAATAAAACAATAACAAGGGCTTAAACAACAGGGAGAAATATAATGAAACATATAAATAAAAAGGTCTCAGGTATTGGGATGATGATGTTTACAATCGGTTGCTTTTCAGGTCTAGAAGCCGGGAAAGAAGAAGGCATAGAGAATCAGATTTCACATGCGGGTAAGTGATTTTTGAAAGTATTAAAACCAAACTTGAAAGAAATGAACAAACAACAGGCGAGAAGATCAATGATAAGAATCAATAAAGTAACAATAACTTTTCTTGGAGTTTTTATGGTATTCAGCTCTTTTTTAGTTGCTTCAGGAGAAAATCCAAAAAGAAAGAAAGAAAATAGAACTGATTCTCACTTTGGGCATGACCTTGAAGTTGGAAAGATAAGAAGCCGCCATAAATTTTTTGAAAACCTAAAACAAAGCCAAAAGAAATGGACAGAATTATTTCGAAGTGAGAAAGGAATTCAATTTAAGAGTTCGGATCTTAAGGCTTTTAGAAATGTGTATGAAGCGAGCTATGATGAGATAAGAAGTGACGTCTACTATGATATTCAATTGGATAAAAGTTCTACGCCTCAAGCCATGAAACTTATTTCTGAGTTTGGAGGAAGAAATGGAAGTAATGAGTATAATTTATCTGCTTTTTCAGTTGAGAAATTTTTAAAAGATAAACGTTCGGAAGGTGTTAAGGGCCAGTTTTCTTTTTTTGGAAAAAAAGGAGGAAAAGATTTTGACACCTTAAATAAATTTTTCCCTCAAGATAAAAAAGTTGACTACAGATTTTTGGCTGGGGCGCTCAGCTTTAATGTCGGGAAAATGGGGGAAGAAGTATATGATATTAGATCAGGGGCTCATCTTTGGGGCATTGATTATGGATCTGGTGCGACGCATATTTATGATCCGGTTTTATTGAAGAATGTACTTACAATACTGCCGATTAATGCCTCCATTGGACTTAGGATAAAAACAGCGGTTCTTAACTTTGAGTTTGAGCAAAAATTAGCAGAATTTGGTGCTTCTTCTATCAGGTATAATAATGGGATAATTGAGATAGGAAATCTTTCCGCAGGCCTAGCAAGTGAAATATTGAAAGATCCGAACTTTAGGGAAGAGAGTGAGATTTTTATTCCTAGAGAAAGCATTTCAGAAAGTGAATGGAACGCTTTTGTTGAAAGGTATATAAATGATAGTGTGTCGTAGCAGTATTTAAAGAATGTCCGAGTTCAAACACATATGAGACAAAAGAGGGATGAGCGGAGCGCGCATTAAATAGCACCGTAGCGACGATCATCCCTCTTTTCTATGATCAAAAAGGCCTCTAAGATAGGAATGTCTTAAAACCCTAACTTTGGAGGCCTTTTATGCAGATCAAAGGATTGCATATTCTGAGCTTTCTATTCCCTTTATTGTTCTTACTCCTAAAAAACTTCAATATAACAGGGGTGTTGAACGCGCTAATAGAGTTTTTTGAGAAGAATTTTTAATCGATCAGATCTTCTTGAGGATTCTGTCAGAGGCATGGAATCCGCTCTGCGCAAAGCTTTATCAAAATATAACTCTTACAGACCTCATCGTAACTTGAAAGATCTCCCCCCTTTGCAGTATATTCAACTTTCTTCTCTTTGAGCTCGTTGAGATTTTTGTCTCATTTGTTATGAACTCTTACATACTTGTTTTTGCATTGAAAAGAGAAGAAAAGCTCTATAGGGTAAAAAGAGATTATAAATTTTATCGGAGATTGGAAATGTTTAAACGTGTTTTTTAATTATATTTTTTGGATGTTTGGTCTTTTCCCTGAATGCTGTTCAAGGTGTTAAAACAAGAGATGATATATTAGGGGTAACTTATGAAACAACAAGAGATGGACCTTCTTTAAAACGAGTCTATACGAAAGAAAATGATGCAGCTTGGGATCCTAATAAGAAATTTCCAGTTGGATGCCGTTTTTCTATTACTTTGACGCCAATGCGTGAGGTGAGAGACGGATTTTTAGATCTTTTCTTTTCTGCAACAAGTCAGCAATTCTTGCAGCATTTTCTTTCTAAGGTTTCCCCGGAAGTTTCACATACATATTGGGCTATTGAGGAAGGGGGACCTCGGGCACCTGCTGGGCTTGGGCCTGTGCCAAGAGAACGACTTGAGGAGGAAGCAAGAGGAAGATTTAATTTTGTATCTCCAAATGATGAAGGCTCTTTTATAGGAAAAGTGGTTAAAATAGAAGGCGCTGTTCCTGAAGATCCTCATCATCTTTTAACGATACAATATACGCCTCTTTCTGCTTTTTTATTTGAAGCTCCGATGGATATTGATAAATTTTAAAAAGAGGAATATTAAAAAAGAAAGCACGAAAGAAAATCGTGCTTTTTTTTAAGAGTCTTATTCGATGTGTGATAAAATTAAGGGCTTTCCTGTTCTTTTTGTTTAAAGATGAAAAAATATTTCTTAAGAAGAGAAATTAACGGCATTTTAGCGACATAAATGGGTATTTTTTTAAAATTTTCTCGTATTTTTTCTCTTTAAAATTGATTTTACTAGGAAAATTCAAGATGTTTCTTATACTAAAAAGATATTTATATTTTATGATGCTAAGAGAGAAAGGATAGAATGTCCAAAGAAGATTTGATGGAATTTCAAGGAGTGGTAATTGAGCTTTTGCCAAATGCTATGTTTCGTGTGCAACTGGATAATGAACACATTGTTCTTGCCCATACGTCGGGTAAAATGCGTAAAAATAGAATTCGTGTTCTTGTTGGGGATCGTGTGATGGTTGAGATGACTCCCTATGATTTGACCAAAGGACGCATTTCTTTCCGTGAGAAATAAGCAATGAAGCTTATTTTAGCGTCAAGCTCCCCAAGGCGCCGTGACCTTTTAAAATCAATAGGTATTGATAACTTTGAAGTTATTCCGGCGGGCCTTGATGAAATCCCTTTAAAAAAAGAACTTCCAAAGAATCTTTCCGAAAGACTTGCATTCGAAAAAGCTTGGAAAATTTTTAGAGATCAAAAAGGGCTTCCAGGATTTGTTCTCGGGGCAGATACAGTCGTTGCTTGTGGACGCCGCATTGTTGCAGCTCCCTCTTCAGAAGAAGAGGCCCGCCAATGCCTTGATTTGCTTTCTGGAAAAAGTCATCGTGTTTACACAGCGCTTTGTTTGATTTCTCCTGAGGAAAAGGTTTGGCGACGCGTTGTTGAAACACGCGTATGCTTTAAGCGGCTTGAGGCTCTTGAAAAAGAAATGTATATAAAGAGTCATGAAGGATTTGGAAAAGCAGGAGGATATGCAATCCAAGGCATTGCAGGAAGTTTTGTAAAGCGGATAAATGGGTCTTATACAGCTATTTTAGGTCTTCCCCTTTACGAGACACGAAATCTTTTAAGGGGTGCAGGTGTTATTTCTTTGGAAGATAATCGGTAGAGGTCTTTTTTAGGATAGATAATGTCTCTTTTTCCTTCAACGTTTGAAAACATTCAAAAAGCCGCTCTGCTTTTAAAAGAAGCTGAACTCGTTGCTTTTCCTACAGAGACGGTTTATGGCCTCGGAGCGGATGCCTTTCAGGACAAAGCCTGTCAGAAAATTTATACACTTAAAGGCCGTCCTACCTTTAACCCTCTTATCGTCCATTGTTTTGACAAAGAGCAGGCAGAAGGTCTCGCTTTTTTTGGGAAAGAAGCTCAAAAATTAGCGGACCAATTTTGGCCAGGGCCTTTGACGCTCGTTTTAAAAAAAAAGAAAACCTCTCCTTTATCAGAAATTGTAACCGCTGGACTTGAAACTGTAGCCCTTCGCGTTCCTCTTCACGCCACAGCGCGCGCACTTTTAAAGGCTTTTGGCCGCCCTATTGCAGCGCCGAGTGCGAACCGATCTGGTTTTTTATCACCAACGCGAGCCCATCATGTTTTAGAAGATTTTCAATCAAAACTTAGCATGGTTCTAGATAGTTCACCAATTGAGGTAGGATTAGAGTCGACTATCCTCGATCTTTCGGAAGAGACGCCAATTCTTTTAAGAGAAGGGGGGCTTGAGAAAGAGAAAATTGAAGCGTGTTTGGGACAGAAGATTTCTAAGCTTCAAAAAGTTTCTAAAATTACCGCTCCTGGACAGCTCTTAAGACATTATGCGCCGCGACTTCCTTTGAGACTTAATGTGGAAAATGTTAATCCAAATGAAGGACTTCTTGCTTTTGGAAAGCCCCTTTTAGGATATAAAGTCTCTTTTAATTTGAGTGAGACAGAAAGTTTAGAAGAAGCAGCGCAGAACCTTTTTGCCTTTTTACATCTCTTAGATCGCCAGAAGGATATTACAGGAATTGCCGTGCAATCTATTCCTGAACAGGGATTGGGACAAGCGATCAATGACAGATTAAGGCGTGCGGCAGAAGGATCAAAGCATTGAAAAATTTTTTATTGTTAAGATGTCTCTTAGAAGAGAGACAAGAAATGTCATCCTCATATGACTTTTTTCGAACATGTGCAAAAAAAATCTTATTTCATTGAAAGATCATAGACTTTGAACTATCTTACAGATGGACTTTTGAGGATATATGCAATTTAAATGCAAATTCTGGTTTGGTTGGAGAGGAAAATTTTAAAAGAGATGGCTTTGAGAAATATTTTTAATTTTCTAAAGACAAATCAATTCTCTCTTCTTAAGTCTTTTTGTTTTAAATAACGCTTAAAAAGGAAATGATGTGAGCCTTTCTTTTCAAGATCTTATTTTCAAATTAAAAGCTTTTTGGGGGCGGCAAGGGTGCGCTATTTTAGAGCCCTATGACCTTGAAATGGGGGCTGGGACATTTCATTGGGCAACCACGCTTAAAACGCTCGGAAAAGAACCTTGGAACGCTGCTTTTGTTCAGCCCTCTCGAAGGCCTTCCGATGGACGGTATGGGGAAAACCCCAATCGGCTTCAGGCTTTTCATCAATTTCAAGTGATCTTAAAGCCTTCTCCTCTAAATTCTCAAGAACTTTATCTTGAAAGTTTAAAAGAAATTGGTTTTTCTCTCACTGAAAACGATATTCGGTTTGTTGAAGATGATTGGGAAAGTCCCACCTTAGGAGCTTCCGGATTGGGGTGGGAAGTTTGGTGCAACGGCCAAGAAATTAGTCAATTTACATATTTTCAATATATGGGAAGTCTCCCTTGTGATCCTGTTTCGGTGGAGCTTACCTATGGGCTTGAGCGTATTGCGCTCATTTTACAAGGCAAAAATTCTGTTTATGAGTTAAATTGGAATGGCGGAAGAGGGGATCAAGAAATAACTTATGGGGATATTTTTTTGAGACGCGAAAAAGAGTTTTCTGCTTTTAACTTTGAATTTGCGAATACAAACTTTTTACTCAAAGGTTTTGAAGATGCTGAATGTGAAACACGCGCTCTTCTTGAGAAGGGCCTCGTTACACCAGCTTATGATTATTGTGTTAAGGCAAGCCATATATTTAATCTCTTAGATGCACGTGGCAAAATAAGTGTTGTGGAACGTGCGGCCTATATTGCACGGGTTCGCGATCTTGCACGGGCTTGTTGTGAAGCTTGGGTTGCGTCTCAAGAGCCTTTAAAATGAGATTCCTATGAAAACATTTTTTTTTGAAATTTTATCTGAAGAAATTCCAGCGCGCATGCAAGAGGATGCCTGTGAAAATTTAAAAAATCTTTTAGGGAATGCCTTAAAAGAAGAAAGGCTTTCTTTTAAAGATATTACCACATATGTATCCCCACGCCGATTGGTGGCTGTTGTAACGGGTTTGCCAGAATCCCAAGATAATTTTGAAAAAGAGATTCGTGGGCCACGCATGGATGCTCCCAGACAAGCGGTTGAAGGATTTTTAAAATCTCAAGGAATTAAGACACTTGAGGAATGCCACCTCCAAGAAAGTCCCAAAGGGTCTTTTTGGATTTATCGCTCTTTTGAAAAAGGAAAAAAGGTGCAAGATCTTTTAGGCCCAATCATAGAACGCCTTATTAAGAATTTTCCTTGGCCAAAATCCATGCGTTGGGGAGCGCAAGATCTTTCTTGGGTCCGTCCAATAAGAGGTCTGCTCGCGCTTTTTGAGGATCAAATTATTCCAATAACCATAGGAGAAGGTGCTTGGCGTGTGACATCCTCGAATACAACACGGGGGCATTTATTCCTAAGTCCCAATTCTTTTGAAGTTCATTCTTTTGAAGAGTATTCAAAGAAGCTTGAAGAACATTTTGTCCTTCTTGACCAAAAAAAGCGCAAAGAAAAAATCTGGAAAGATGTTCTCAAAATTACGCAAGATCGGAATTTTCAAGTCGTGGCAGATGAAGATTTGCTTGAAGAAATTACAGGTCTTGTCGAATGGCCTATTCCTTTATTAGGAGAAATTGAAAAAGACTTTATGAAATTACCACGGGAAGTACTCACAACGTCTATGAAGGTTCATCAGCGTTATTTTTCTCTTAAAAAACCTGAAGAACAAGCCTTAGAACCTTTCTTTGTGGTCGTTACGAATGGGTTTTCTCCAGAATCTGCAAAAACGATCATTCAAAAAGGCAACGAAAGTGTCTTAAGAGCACGTTTATCGGATGCTTTGTTTTTTTGGGAACAAGATCAAAAAACCTCTTTAGATCATATGCTGGTACAATTAAAAACGCGCGTGTTTCAAAATAAGCTTGGGTCACTCTATGATAAGTCGGAAAGGTTAAAAGTTTTATGTGGTGGCTCTTTTGGCGCTTATATTTTAGAAAAGAGAAGCTTAAAAGAGAATGATATTTTAAAACATTGTGCGCGTGCTGGTGAACTCGCAAAAGCTGATCTTGTCAGTACAATGGTGGAAGAATTTCCTGAATTACAAGGGATTATGGGATCTTATTATGCTGCTTTCCAAGGTGAAGCAAAAGAAGTCTGTGCGGCAATTAGAGAACAATATGAGCTCGGAATGACTTTTGAGAATGCTCAGGAAAGAATAACGTCTATTATTCTTGCTTTAGCAGACAGAATCGATACGTTGGTTGGTTTTTTTGGACTTGGTCTGTTCCCAACGGGATCCAAAGATCCTTTTGCTTTAAGGCGCGCAGCTCTTGGTGTGATTCGTCTGTTGCGTCATAATCATCTTGAAGTTTCTCTCAAGAAACTTATGACGTTTGTTTTAGAAGCTTATCAAAATCAAGGAAAAATAGATTTTGATACGCCCAAAACATGTCAAAAACTTTTAGAATTCTTCGAAGAAAGGTTGAAGGTAAGCTTAAAAGAGCAAGGTATTTCTCAAGATCGTGTTGCTGCGTGTTTGACAGCCTCTTGGTCAGATAATATTCCGCGGACATGTTTTCTGTCAGAGGCCCTTGACTCCTTTCTTAAGTCAGAGGAAGGAGAAACCTTCTTAACAGTTTATCGCCGTGCAAGCCACATCTTAAAAGAGAGCTCTTTTGATCTCTCAGAAAGTCCTCAAAGAGAAATGTTTCAAGAGGCTTCTGAATTAGAACTTTGGAACCATTTACAAAATGCTCAAGACGCGTTTGAGAAAGGTGATTTTCATAAAAAAGATGCTCACTTTAAACAAGCTTTTTTAATTCTCTCAAATCTTGCACCAACGCTTCATTCTTTTTTTGAAGAAGTTCAAGTGAATTCTCCCGATGCAATTCTTCGTGAAAATAGACATCGTCTTTTAAAATCCGTTGTGAATTTATTTGAGAAGCTCGCGGATTTTTCAAAAATTGAAAAAGAAGGTAACAAATAAGTTAGCCCTCTTTAGGAGAGGTCAACAACAGGCCATTTATGGGTTTCGGACTTGTCGAGAGCTTCGACATTCGCGGCATCAATAAAAGCAACAATCGCCCATCTTGAAAAGGGTTGTCCAATTTGTGTCTCATTGCATTGAATAACGTCGTGCCATGCTGGAGAAAGCTCATTGGTATTAATAGTTTTCTTAAAATTACTTGAGATCATAAAAAGAGCATGATCTTCTTGATGGTTTATGATTTTTAGATCATCGGGGCCTTTGCCAATTCTTAATCCTGGGCAGCTTTCAGCAATTGCTAAGGTGAAGGAACCTGCATCAAAATGAGGTTTTGCAAGATATTTCCCACATTCTTTCCAATCGTATTTTAAAAAACGTAATAAGATGTGGACATGATCGGTGTCAAATACCTTTTGAGTTGTTCCTGGAAAGCGCTGGTCTATTAATCCCATAAGCTCTTTCACAACGGAATGGGTTGCAGTCCAAATAAGATTTGCTTTTGTCAAAAAGTCCTGAATGACAGAATTTTCATTTAAAAAAGAACCATATTTTTCAAAGATAAGGGGATGGAAGTGAAAAAAATCTTTTGTGTCATTATAGATATCAGCTGCCGAATCACGATGTTTAAAGCCAATGTCACCACGTCGATGGAGAGGTGCAATTTTTAAGTCAATATGCGTTTTAAGATTTTCAGGAAGTTCTAAGAATTTTAAAAAAGAGGAGGCTGCTTCTTCAAGCTGATATCGAGAAATGGGAAATTTAATCGGAAGATAAGGTGATTTTTTAAGTTCTCTAAAGAGTATTTCTTCTGTGAGCATCATTATCTCGCCTTTCTTTTCTTTCCCTCCTTCTACAAAAAAGGGATAGGGAAGTAAAGAGAGTTGGGCTTTTAATTATAATTTTTTGTCGTCTTCTTAGAATAATCTTCTGACTCTACAAAAGGTCGACCAATTCACGCATCGAGTTGGATGCGACTAAATCGATTAAAAGAGGGGCTTTAAGTAAATAAAAAAATAATAGAAATTTGACCAAATATCCAGCCTCATCCGTTATTTGTATTATGGAGCAGGCAAAAAATATAATTTTTTCTAGTATTTTTGAGAGATATCATTTTGGTTATATACATGCACCCTAAAGAGTCCTTTCTGGAAATATTTCTTTCCACTTTCCTATATAAATAGGTAAATTATATTACCACTTATGCATACAAAAAAGGAATTTTTGGAATGATAGAAATCTTAAAGACGCTTTTTTTAGATCTACATTTTACACGCGTGTTAAATTTATATGAAATATATAAAGAAGGGACTTGTTAGGTGGTTTTTTTTTAAGATACCCTAAATTTGTAGTAAGTTTTTTTGAGAAAATACATTTATTCAATTTCCATCAAAAAACTGAAATTTATGCCGGCATTTAGAATTAAGTTTTTTACGAATAAATAAGAATTTTTTCAAGAAAATATAAAATAGTATTAAGCTAAGATATCTTTTCACCTTCTTATAAGTATGCCAAAGGTCCATCTTTGTTTTATTTTTAAAGGAGTCAAAAGACTAATTTTTTAAGTTCATCATATGAATAAACTTATAATTTAATTATTTTTTGAAAGGAGCATATTATGGCAACATTAGTGGGAACCCAAACAAAATTTTCGGATGCTTTAAAATCTCTTTTAGAATTAGATTATGATGCAATTGAAGCTTATAAAGCTGCAATAGAAAGACTCGAAAATCAGACTTATAAAGACAAATTAACTGAATTCCAAGAGGATCATGAAAGGCATGTTGAAGAGCTTTCTGCGTTGTTATACTATTTCCATAAATTAAAATAACAAGTATGATGTTCTGCAAATGGAAGCAATAAGCTGCCGCGTTAAAGCATTTAAAGTTTCGATTAAAGTTTGCTCGAGCTCTTCTAATGTGCTGAATATCTTATTTTTAATCGTACGATTTTTGAGGAATTGCCAAAGCTTTTCCACCGGATTCAGCTCTGGACAATAAGGAGGCAAGATCATGATTTCTATGTTAGCTGGAACAACAAGGTGCGTCCCCTTATGCCAAGCAGCACC